>DASUMO010000187.1:0-7294 GCA_036277695.1 Chitinophagaceae bacterium | reverse complement strand
TAAAAACAACAGTCCCTGGCGGGCCGGTGCCAATGAAGCCACCGTTATCAGCTTTGAACATGATGTGAAAGTGGAGGGAAGGGATATCAAAGCAGGTGACTATGCCCTTTATATGGCTATGGGAACGGATAGTGTTTTATTAATATTTTCCAAACAGGCCGGGGCCTGGGGAAGTTTCTATTATAAAGAGGAGGATGATGTATTAAGAGTAAAAGTAAAACCCTCAGCACTGGACAAATCAGTGGAAAGGCTTAAGTACGAGTTTATCGAGCATCATGACAAATCCTGTGTCATTGCCCTGCAATGGGAAAGACTCTCCATTCCCTTTAAAGTAGAAGTGGATGTTGACAATATTGTTTTGGCAAGGGTGCGGGAACAGCTGATCAGCAATAAAGGTTTTTTAAGTGCCAACCTGATTCATGCCGCCCGTTATTTTTTCATGAAAAACATACATCTTGAAGAAGCCCTGAGATGGGCTGAAAGATCCGTTACCGGCCGGCCTTTTGGTCAGACCGGTTTTGATGCATACCGCTTCCTGGCATTCGGGTATGAAAAGCTAAACCGACTGCCCCAGGCAGATTCAGTGATGAATGAAGGATTGTCGATTGCCAATATTAACCAATATATGGGCTATGGCCGTTCATTACTCGCACAAAAGCGAAATGACAGGGCCCTGGCGATCATGCTGGCGGCAAAGGCGAAATTTGGTGATATCTACACCATTAATAATGGGCTGGCTTATGCTTACTCAGCCAGGGGTGATTATAAAAAAGCGCTGGATTACGCCAACAGAGCTTTTGTCCAGGCTCCTGGCCAAGCCGCAAAAACGGCGGCCGAAGCTGCTATTCAGCAACTCAAAGCCGGGAAAGATATCAACCAACAATAGCATCCGGTCTTCCTTAACTAAAACCCATTTTATATATCTCTCATTTGCATGTAGAAAAATTCCATCCGGGCCCCGTTTTTACGGGGCCCATCATTTCTGCGGGCAAAATCCATGCGGTTCCGGTAATTTTACAGGATCAGTATGCGCGCACTAATAATAACAGCCGGTTTTTTGTTTTTCCTGAACACTAGCATTAGTCAAAACAGTTTTCAAAAAGATTTCACTTATTACTGGCAAACAATAAAAGAGAACTTTGCTTATTCAAACAGGCAACTTACCGATTGGGAGAAAGTAAAATCCATTTACCAGCCCCATCTTGATACGATTAGGGACAAAAACGGCTTTATTCATTTCCTGGAAAAGGTGAATCATGAACTTTATAACGGGCACGTGTTCCTGAATACCAATACTCCTTCCTCTAACCGCACGATTCCAACCGGTGCTGATTTAAAAGTATCCTGGATCAATAATAAATATGTAATAACCGAGGTAAGACAAGGTTTTAACGCCGACATCTGTGGTTTAAAAACGGGAATGGAAATTCTAAAGTTTAATACTATTCCTGTTGAAGAGGCTGTCAAAAAATTCCTTCCTCAATCAATTTCAAAAGGGAACGGGGAAATCTATGAATATGCAGCCAATATGCTCTTAGCCGGCACCCATGATACAAAGAGAGAAATCACGGTTCGCTTTCAGGGCCAGGAACAAATATTTCACCCGGATCTTACCCTCAACAGGACAGAAGAAAACCCCGCAACCCTGCTTGAGGCAAAAGTTTTACCCGGCAATACCGGTTACATCATCATCAATAATTCATTAGGCAATTCGGATTTGATACGGTCGTTTGACGCGGTGCTGGACAGCCTGCGAAACACTACAGGCCTCATTCTTGATTTACGGGAAACACCCAGCGGTGGAAATACAACCATAGCACGAGCTATTTTAGGACGGTTTATAGATAAAGAATTACCCTACCAGAAGCATGTTTATAGTATGGAAGAAAAGGAAACCGGAATTAAAAGAACGACCCTGGAACTGGTTTCGCCGAGGGGATGGATTTATAAAAAACCATTAATCATATTAGTGGGTTACTGGACGGGAAGTATGGGCGAGGGAATGGCAATAGGTTTTGACGGAATGAAAAGGGCTACAATTGTGGGAACAAAAATGGCAGGTCTTTTAGGAGAAATCTATTCATTTGAAATGCCGGAAACAAAAATCCCGTTTTCCTTTCCCTGCGTTCAATTACAGCATATAAACGGACAACCCAGGGAAGAATATACACCAAATGTTATAGTATCTGATCAAAATATAATAGTAAAGACTTCAAGTGCATTATTAAAAAAGATGAGCAAATACCAGCATTAACCGGAATTAGTGATCAAATCCATTTATTCACACTGAACCCGGAAATTCACATAGGTTATTGTTATCCTGTTCTTATTCTCAGCAAGCATTCTTCCCTTCAAAGAAAAATACTTTTAGAGCGATATAAAGCAAAAAAATGGCTATAAGAATAAACCCCTCGGGTTTTGAGATACCTTTTTTTGTTTTCAGGAAAATCCATACTAATAATGTTGCTGCAAATAAAACCGGTAAGTCAAATCTCAAAAGACATCTTTCCATATTTATAGTGCTAATTGTAGCTCCCAGCCCTATCGGAATAAAACCGTCAAAAATATTACTCCCGATAATATTGCCCACAGACATGCCGGCCGATCTGCGAATGGCCGCTCCCACTGAAACAGCTAATTCCGGCAAACTGGTGCCCAGCCCAATAATTGCTATGCCAACAAAAGATTGCGCCACGCCCCATTTATGAGCCAGCTTCATTGCATTTTCAACGACTAAATGAGAAGAAAAAATCAATAATGAAAAACCCACAAACAGCAATACGATTAAAGCAGTGTTTGAATAATCTTTCCCGGCCGAATTGTCATCAGTAGTAAGACTCTTATTTCGTACCAGGACAATGTAATAAATCAGGTACATCAAAAACAAAATCAGGCCTTCTGGTCGGTTGATCATTCCGTCCATTCCAAATGCAAACAGCAGGACAATAGAAGTCAGCAAAGCAATTCCATCCCGCCATAAATCCTTCCTGGCCATTTTGAAGCTCAGCAGTAAGCCGGCAACACCCAGTATAAGCGTTATCTGACTTATGCTGCTGCCAATCGCATTCCCGGTGATAATACCAGAGGATTCTGTTCCTCCAAGCTGAAGGAGAGCGGCCTTCACCGTTACAAAAACTTCAGGAAGGTCAGTACCAACAGCAAGAATAGCAACCCCAACAAAAGAATGGGACAGATTAAATCGCTTCGAAATTCCGAGTGCGGCGTTAATTATCAATTTTGTGCCAAACCATAAACCAATCAAGCCTGCTATTATCAAAATCATTATCCGAAGGATTTATACTTTAAAAGGTCATTTTTTGAACCCTATGCCCACAGTTTAAGAACCGCAACTTTTGATACTTTTGAAAAAAAATCGATGCATGTCATTTGTTAACTAATTTTAAAAGAACATTCCTGATTTTTCTTATGTGCTAAAGAAAGTTAAACAGGGTTACTATTTGAATGATTATGATCATCAGCCTCAATGATTCCTGGGCTGTAACCAGTAAAACGGGACAGTATTTAATTTTGAAAAGTAAAATTTTATGTACGAGACTGCTAAATTTTTAATGATCGCAGGTTTAGCAATATTTGTTGCTTGCAATCAAAAAACCGGGACGGTGAGCGATGAAGAGGGATTGGCTGCCTTCAGCGCCGATAGTATGAAAAAGCATATTGCCGTGCTGGCTTCCGATTCTTTCCTTGGCCGAAAACCTTTTACCGAAGGAGAAACAAAAACCATCGCCTACCTGCAGCAGCAATTTGCCGCAGCAGGCCTGGAAGCCGGGAACGGCAACAGCTATGTACAGGAAGTGCCTCTGGTAAATATCCGGGCCACCGCCGCCCCCTCCATGGAAGTCCAGGCAGCTGCTGGAAAATTTACTTTAAAAGCTTTTGATGACTATATCATCTGGACCGATAAAACAGATTCCATCATTACGATCGACAATGCAGAATTAGTATTTGCAGGTTATGGGGTGGTAGCTCCGGAGTATAACTGGAACGATTACGAAGGCCTGGATGTAAAAGGCAAGGTGGTGATGGTGATGGTCAATGACCCGGGATTTTGGGCAGGAGATACGAGCTTGTTCAAAGGAAAGACAATGACCTATTATGGCCGCTGGACCTATAAGTTTGAAGAAGCCGCAAGGCAGGGAGCCAAAGGCTGCCTGATCATCCATAATACAGCTGCCGCCAGTTATCCCTTCAGCGTTCAGCAAAAAAGTTTCAACACATCAAGGCTCCGCCTGGACAACCGGGGTAAAAACATTCCCAACTGTGATGTGATCGGCTGGCTGCCGGAAGCGATAGCTAACAAACTATTTACTGCAGCGGGTTTGGACTCCAGCCTGCTGGTGAAAGCCAATCAACGGGGATTTAAACCCGTGTCCCTAAACCTGAAATTATCCACCAGCATGAAGGTGCAGTCCACCTATAATAAATCCTATAATGTCATCGGTAAGATCAGCGGTTCTGAACGGCCTGATGAAGTGATCATTTATACAGCACATTGGGATCACCTGGGTATAGGAAAACCCGATGAAACTGGTGACTCCATTTATAACGGAGCATTGGACAATGCTACTGGGACTGCCGGGTTACTGGAACTGGCGAGAGCCTTTAAAAGCCTTCCTGTAAAACCGGAAAGAACGATCATAATTCTTGCGGTCACGGCTGAAGAACAGGGCCTGCTGGGATCCGAGTACTATGCGCAAAATCCGCTTTACCCGGTAAAAAATACCGTGGCCAATATCAATATGGATGGATTGAACCGCTTTACCGGTACAAAGGATATAACTGTCATTGGCGAAGGACAATCTGATCTGGAAGATTATATGAAGCAAGAGGTTGAAAAAGCTGGGGGATATATGTCTTTTGAACCTCACCCGGAAGCAGGTTATTATTATCGCTCCGATCATTTCAATTTCGCCAAGGCCGGCATTCCCGCTTTGTATATAAAGAACGGGGTGGATGTTATCGGGAAAGGAAAAGAATGGGGATTGAAATTACAGGATGAATATACGGCCAAAAACTATCACCAGCCATCCGATGAATATGATCCTTCTGCCTGGACCTTGGAAGGCGCCATTAACGACCTTAAATTACTGTTCCGGGTAGGCAGGCGTTTGGCCATGGAAGAAAGCTGGCCCCAGTGGAAGCAGGGCTCCGAATTCAAGGCCATCAGGGAGGCACAAAAGTGATTGACCGTCATTTTCCGTTGTCATTACTTGAATAGAAAATTATACAAAACAATCTAAGAAATATACAAGATTTTTTAGCTTTACATAGAACGGCTATTATGCAGAAAGCATCCAAGTATATATTCATACTGCTTAAGAATACCTTTATTATTTCAGCTATCGGCCTTCTTGTGGCCTGGATAGCGAGAGAAGGAAGTTTTTTTCAAATTGGCTTTGGCTATATAGGTCTTTACGGCACATTTTTGACCGTCCTGCTTTTCATACTCCATATTCTCTTTATAATCTTTGCCCTTATTTTCAATAATGATAAGCCGGGTCGTTGAAAATTCAGCAAGGTCAGGAATATTAAAAAACTAGTTCCCATGGCTTACAATGAAAAACTGGCGGACAGGGTGAGGGAATTGATTGCACGGGAACACAAAAACATTGAAGAGAAAAAAATGTTTGGCGGGCTTTGTTTTATGGTAAACGATAAGATGTGTGTGGGAGTGGAAAAAGAAAGACTGATGGTAAGACTGGATCCCAGCAAATATGAGGAAGTAATAGAAAAAGAAGGCTGCCAGCCTATGGATTTCACCGGGAAGATCATGAAAGGATTTGTCTTTGTTGACCTGGCTGCATTAAACACAAAGAAAAAGTTGGAATACTGGGTGAACCTGGCAATGGAGTATAATAAATTTGCAAAGGCATCGGTTAAAAAGAAAAAATGAATTCCGAATCTCTTAGAAAAGATTGTAATATTATTCAACCCGAGGTTATTCAGGAATAAGTTTTACATTCATCATCAATTTCCAATTCAGTTCAATTCGGGAACTGAGGTAATTGCCATCATTTCAACAATCACCGGTTTTATTTCTATTATTACTAAGTTACTCTTATTATTATCCGTCAATAATGAAAAATAAATTATTGGATACTGTCTTTTACTTTGCCATGGGATGGATCACATTACTACAGTCCTGCAAAGAAAAAAACACAGGACCAACAAGCGAGGTTATCAATGAATTAAATTTAAAACGAGGTGCAGTGGTTGTTTGCGGCCCTGCCGATAAGGAATTCGGGGTGGTTGAATTCATAAGCTCCTGCTCGCCTACTACAACAAAGGATTTCAACCTGGCCATTGCCCTGTTGCATTCCTTTGAATATGATGAGGCCGAAAAGGTTTTTGCCAGCATAATTGAGAAGGAGCCTGCTTGTGCAATGGCTTATTGGGGAGTAGCCATGAGTAATTACCACCAGGTTTGGCCTTCACCCCCCACCCCGGCAGAAATGGAAAAAGGCAATAAAGCGATTAGCATCGCTCAAACCTTGAACATCAAGTCAAAAAAAGAAGCTGCATATATTAATGCCATTGCCCAGTTCTATAAAAACTGGAACAGTACAGACCATCATACTCGCAGCGTGAATTTTTCCAAGGCAATGGAGGATATATATACTCAATACCCTAACGATAAGGAATCGTCCATATTTTATGCCCTGTCATTGGTAGGATCCGCAGACCCTGCGGATAAAACGTATAGTAACCAGCGAAAAGCCGGGAAGATCTTAAATGACTTATACCCCGGTGAACCCAACCACCCCGGAATTGTTCATTATATTATACATAGCTATGATTATCCTGAGCTGGCCGAACTGGCCTTGCCAGCTGCCCGGAAATATGCTTCCATTGCTCCTTCATCGGCACATGCCCAGCATATGCCCTCCCATATTTTTACGAGGCTCGGGCTATGGGATGAATGTATACAGTCTAACCTCGTTTCGACTACATCAGCCAAATGTTATGCTGCAAATGCCGGCATAAAGGGCCATTGGGATGAAGAACTTCATGGGATGGATTACCTGGTTTATGCTTACCTGCAAAAAGCAGATAATTTACGAGCCAAACAACAGGTAGACTATCTGCAAACTATCCAGGAAGTGTACCCGGTGAATTTTAAGGATGCCTATGCATTTGCCGCTATCCCAGCCCGTTATTTACTCGAAAACAAGTTGTGGGAAGAGACAAACGGACTGCAATTATCCCCGGTGAATTTTCCCTGGCAAAACTTTCCCTGGCAAAAAGCCATTTACCATTTTGCAAAGTTGATGGGAGC
>DASUMO010000186.1:0-3075 GCA_036277695.1 Chitinophagaceae bacterium | reverse complement strand
TTCCTGCACACTCCTGGCTGTGCGGGTGGCGGTTATATCGGGACAAAATTGTGTCAGCAACCATTGCAGCAGGTCGATGGAAGCCTGCTCATCGTCTACGATCAGTGCTTTTATCATATTTCTTCGGGATTATAATAAGGGATGGTGATGATGACCCGGGTACCTGCCGCCCTGCCTTTATCGTTTTGCAGGTCTTCTATTTCCACACTGGCTGGTTTGCCTGTTTTTTGTTGTAATAATTCCAGTCGCTCCCGGATGATGGCGATGCCCCGGCTTTCATGCACCATCGAGTTGATATTATTCTGCTTAATACCCGATGCTTTTTCCCTTCCAATTCCATTGTCTTCAATGACGCAGGTAAGGAATTCATCCGAGTTATTGCTGAATTCAATATACAATGTCTTTTCACCTTCTTTGTGTAATAAACCATGCCAGATGGCATTCTCAACAAAGGGCTGTATCATCAGGGAAGGAACCAGCACTTCATCATTGGCCAGGCTTTCGTCGGTATGAATACTATAACGGAAACTCTGGTCGAATCGAAGTGATTCCAGTTCCACGTACATGTTGACGATTTTCAGTTCTTCATCCAGGGGAATGAAATTTTTCTCGGCATATTTTAGTAACGAGCGAAGGAAATTAGAAAATACCGTGAGGTATTTATAAGCTTTAGCAGTTTGCTGTGAAACGATCAGGTGCTGGATAGAACTGAGCGAATTAAACAAGAAATGGGGATTCATCTGCAGGCGCAGGTTCAGGAATTTGGATTCTGCCATTTTCATGTTCAGTTCCATCAGTTCTATGCGGCTTTTCTTCATGGCATCGAGCGCAATGGCCCTGGAAATTTTTGCAGAACAGAGGGAGGCAATGGTTTGCAGCGCTTTCAGGTGCTGGGGTGTGAAAAAATGTTTTTGTTTGTTTTCCGAATCAATCACGCCGATCACCTTCCCATCATGTACCAGGGGAACCGCGATTTCCGAATACCTTCTTTCATCATCAACAATATATCTTGGATCTTTTGTAGTATCAGGGACGATGGAGGATTTACCCGATTGAGCAACATCACCAACAATACCCTTGCCGACAGGAATTTCAATAGGATTCACGATTTCATTAGCACGGAGATTTTTGGGACCGAATGCTGCTTTTTGTACCAAAACTTTTCGTTCCTCATCCAGCAGGTAGATCACGCAATCTTCAAAACCCAGCCCGGAAATACAATTACGACAGATATCCCAGAGTATTTCGTCTACCGACGAATCCTCATAACCCGAGTTAGCGAAATAATCAATCGTTTGCTGAATCTCGGCTGCTCTTTTTCTTTTTTGCCGGTAGGTGTAGAACATCCAGGCCAATCCAATGAATGCCGCGACATAAACTATTCTGAACCATGTTTGCTGCCACCATGGTTTGCTGACAGTAAGATTGATTGATGCATCTGCATTATACCATTTTAATCCATCGCGTGAAGCTCTTACCTTAAACTGGTACTGCCCGGGTGGTAATTTGCTATAACCGGCCTGCCCGCCGATTGTAGGTTTTTTCCAATCCTTGTCATAACCTTCAAGTTTATATAAAAATTGAATTCTGCGTGAGCCATAGAGTTCACCCGACGAAAAATAAAAATTAAAGGAGCTGGTATGATAAGGAAGCTGCATTACAGCATCCCCGGTAAATCGAAATATGCTGTCACTGGTCTGTAACACATTGACCGATGGCTTGAGGATTGTACTGATCTTATTCATTTGGTCCGGGAAGAACCAGGTCAGGCCCTTATCACTTCCCCAAAACAATTCTCCGCCGGGGCTTTTAAAGCAACTCCTCATCCGGAAACCAGCATGACTGAACCCGAATCCTTCCTCGAATACCGCGTAGTTATGGGTGGCAGGATCGAAACGCAGGATACAATTCAGGTTGCCGATCCATAAATAACCCTGCTCATCTTTTAATATCCCTTCGCATTTATCATTGCGCAGGCCATTGCTCCGGTTGTAGATTCGAATGCCGCCATTTTTTTGAATAATATTGAGTCCGGCGGCCGTGCCGGCAAATATATTGCCTTCATCATCCTCATTAAAAGCGAGTACCCGGTTATGCGATAAGCCATTCGAAGTATTATACAGCCGGACGGTATTTTTTTCCGGCCAGTAACACCAGGCGCCGTTGATGGTTCCGGCCCACAGCCGTCCGTTCTGATCAAACCAGATTGTATTACAGGGCAGGCGGCTTAATTTACCAATTACCGGGTGCTGAGAAAGATCATGCACACGAAAGGATACAGGATCGATCATGGCAATCCCTCTTGCGGTAGCCACCCACAACTGTCCTTTCGAATCCGGGCACATGCTATTGATCCAGTTTGAAGGCAGGGCTGTCAATTCATTCTCACTGGATGTAAACAGGTGGGCTATCGTTTCCTGTTTTTTATTGAGTACAAGTATGCCGTAACGTGAAGTACCCGTCCACAGATTATCCTGTTTATCCATCCATAATGCCCGGATCGTTTCTTCCCCATGCAGGTTCTTGCCCGTGGAGGTATAGTAATTGACAAATACGCTCTGATTGTTGAGCCTGTTCCAACGGATCAGCCTGTCCTGGGTACCTAACCATAGGATAGAATCACGTCCGGAAATTGCCTGGATATAGCCATCAAAAAGGCTCCCGTTTTTCCCCTTAAAATAAGAGCGGTAATTGGCGAGAGGTTGGTGTGTATTGAAAAAATGAAGACCTGAAGTAAGAGTGGTGATAAAAAGATATCCGCTCGAATCGTATTGAATCCCGGAGGTGTTATCGCCACCGATGGAACGGGAGTCCAGCGGGTCATGATTCCATCGTTGTACGATTTCTTTTTTTATATCAAGTAAATAAACTCCTGAGAAGCGACTGGTTAGAGCGAACCGGTCCTGATCAATCCGGCAAATGGTGCGCAGGTCCCGTGATACAGGATCACCGTTTTGATCAACCAGGTTCTTATATTCCCTAACGATTGTTGCGGACCCGATATTGACACGGTAAAAAATATTACTCGCCGAAGTATAAGCCAGCAGTTCGTGGTCATTGATACGGACAGCCCCG
>DASUMO010000185.1:0-5822 GCA_036277695.1 Chitinophagaceae bacterium | reverse complement strand
TCCAGTAACTCATTTACCAACAACTGGAAATATGTAACCACTTCCGTTCTTTTCCCGAGAATTTCTTCCGGGCTGAGTTTGTTTTCGGCGATTTGTGTGAGAAAGGGCAATAATTCCGATGCGTTCTTATCGTTTGAAAGTGATACAATTTGTTGCAGGTAAATGTTCTTTGTGTTCCTGATCCTGTCCTGTATACCGGGTTTATCCCTGTTCAGGTAAAAAGCAAGTTTTAACGGATCATGAGCTGCCGCATCCACCAACAACGAATCCGCAAAGCGAAATCCCGGTTTACTCTCCAAAAACTGCAGAATAAACTGGGGTGAAGCGGCCATGCGTTTGTAGACAGCAATATCATCCAGTTGGGTAGCCTCTCTATACTGGCTGAAAGCTTCGGTCAGCAACTGACTGCGCCGGGCTCCCACCGCAACCAGGAGCGGTGCTATTGGTTTGTGATGCAACAATGCCGTCAAAACACTCTTGAATGACTGGAATGAACCAGGAATGTCATAGATATCAGATTTTTGTTGCGCGATATTCCGGTCAAGCTCTTTTAGGAAATAAACGAGGCTTCTGTATGCCTTTTCTTTATCAGCAGCCGGCAAAAAAGCTTCACTTTCAAGAGAAGAAAAAATATTTTTCACTTCCGCATCCACAAAGCGGGCAAGCGGATGAATAATGGCAGTATCCGTTGATATGGATTTCAGGTTCCGGACAAATTTTTCCTTTTCTTCTTTTATCGTATTAATGACTGACACCGCGGGTTGGGCCAGTAAGGGGAATGGCATCAACAACAAAAAGAAATAAAATAAATAAGAAACTTTTTTTCGCATACAATTCTATTCAATCGCCCGTAAAAATCAGTAATCTGCCCCTTTGTCTTTAAAAACGTGCCAGAAATGACTATCTATCAATTCGCCCAGGCGGCATTTGTTTACTGAAAACGGGTCACCTAATGTAGAATTATTTACCTATTGTCTTGTAATAAATCTTAAACCAGGATTTCAATCTTAGCGTGGATTTTTTTACACATGCTATAAAACCCTTATTGGTATAAATTTTGAACCCTCGGCCTAATATAAAGAACTCTTAAAAATGGAAGAACCATACATGGCTCAATTCATTCGTAACAATTATTGAAAACTTTAAACCTAAGGTCTTAAAGAATGCATTTTTAATTATCTAAAACTTATTTTATGAAAAAAATAGCTCTATTGGTTCTGTCTTGCTTTACCATTGCTATGCTATACTCACAGAACATCGTGAAAGAACATTACACCGTATCGGGCGGTTTGCTGGGAGCAGCGAATTTCAGCAAATTCAAAATTTCAGAAAACCATACCTCCAATGTAGATTATGATACAAAGGTAGGCTGGTCGGCAGGGGCCTGGGTCAATTTCCCTTTGTCGAAAGCATTTTCGATTGAACCCCAGCTCATGTATAGTGCTTACAAGTACCAGACCAATAGCACCACACCCTTATTACTCACGGATGGAACGATCAATTATTTCTCGGTTCCCTTGCTCCTGAAATTTCACCTGGGTGATAATTTCGCTATTACTGCAGGGCCGCAGGTTGATTTTGTTTCCTCTGTTGAAGATGCGAATGATAATAACCTGCAGAAAGATAATTTTAATTCCACCAGCATGTCGGTATTTGGTGGCCTGGAACTTTTCCCGCATGGCAGGGTGACCATTTTTGGGCGCTATATACATGGCTTAAGCAATATGAATGAAGATGAAAGTGCCAACGCATTGGAATACAAAAACCGTAATATTCAGGCAGGCCTGAAACTGAAATTATTTGGTAAGAAAGTTCCGGCCGATTCGGATGGTGACGGGGTTTCCGATCCTAATGATAAATGTCCCAATGTTTTTGGTTATGCCAGGTATGAAGGATGCCCGATCCCGGACACAGATGGCGATGGCATAAATGATGAAGAAGATAAATGTCCCAGCCAGGCAGGTACGGCAAAATACAATGGTTGCCCGATACCGGATAGTGACGGAGACGGCATAAACGATGAACTGGATAAGTGTCCGAACCAGGCAGGTACAGCAAAATACAATGGTTGCCCGATACCGGACAGTGATGGAGATGGGATAAACGATGAATTAGACAAGTGTCCGAACCAGGCAGGTCCCGCCAACAGGGATGGTTGCCCGGTTACAGACAGGGATAATGATGGCATTAATGATGATGTAGATAAATGCCCGGATGTAGCAGGTGTGGCAAGTAATAACGGTTGTCCTGATGTACCGGCCAACGTAAGTAAAACACTGGGCACTGCAGCGCAAAATATATCCTTTGGCGCAACCAATGCGAAGCTGACCACAAAGTCCAATGCTTCTCTGAACCAGGTTGTAACCGTCATGAAGGAGAATCCAACGCTGAAGCTCCGGATTGAAGGACATACGGATAATGCCGGAAATGATGAAACCAATATGAAGCTAAGTGAGGATCGTGCGGCTGCAGTGAAAGCATACCTTGTAAGTAAGGGCATCAGTGAAGATCGTATAACAACAGAAGGATTTGGAGAAACCATGCCGATAGCTGACAATAACACCGCTTCGGGAAGGACTAAGAACCGCCGCATAGAAATAAAAGTGGCTTATTAGAATATTCGAGCAGCATGTTTGTTCTATAACTAAACAATGTCCAGTACAATTAGGAGGCTGAAAATTCAGTCTCCTTTTTTAGTTTAACGATTGTTGAACAGTAGATGAACTCCCCGATTCAAATCATATCAAAACTTACAAAATAATAGTACCTTATACTGTGTTCCGGAAGAAATAAACGTAACCTATAATAGCTACTCAATATATCCGGTAGTTTCCCTGAGAACTCCTGATAAATGAAAAGCAGTGTATCAAAATTAAAAATTCTAACTCCCGACCCGGCAAAATATAAAGCCGATGCTGAAATCAGGTCATACCTTTCCTTTTATCCCTATTACCGTCACCTGCAGAAAAGAATACAAAATCCTAATGAACAATTCCTGGGATTTTACCTTTATGTTAAACGGAAGCTGGAAGAACACCCTGAATTACTGCAACCACTAATTGATCCGGAAACCATTGAAAAACATAATTACCTGTTCCAGCTTATAGCCGCGACAATCTTTCCCTTTTCAACAGACAATGATCTTGAATATTTTGCCTTAGGTGCCCCTTATAAATTTGAATTTTTTTGCTATTCGGATTCCTTCGCAGAATACTTTAGTCCGAACGACTATGGGCATATCACCTTCCCCCCGGAACGGCCGTTTGAACAAATTCAGTCCGAATACATTCTGATGGCATATCGTTTGATTTTCAGAAAATTCTTTGGCATTGAAATCAAAATCCCGGAAAGAAGGACAAATCGATGGATTGATAAAGCCACCGGTTTACCCAGGTACAGCCGTATACATATTGACGAAAGTTTTATTGAGGTCAAACTGGTGGGCGAATTACCTTCTTTCCCGCAAGGCCTTATTGATCAAAGCGGCGGATTCATCATTGATCCTATACGGTTGCAGCAGGAACTTCCCCTGTCACTATTTTCTTTTGAAGGATTTATCATACGACGGAGTATTGTTGATGTGACGGTTGAAGAATGTGTGACAGAAGTAAAGAATGCGCTGATTGAAATGCAATCTGCCAATCCCCAACCCGGGTATAAAAAATTGAAATCAGCCGTAGAAACAATAATAGGGATAAAAAATGTTGAAGTGAGCCTGACTCCCTTTCTTAAATTGAATCAACAATTTATTTTCTATAATAAATATTCCGGAAGGAGTATCATGCTGAAAGGGCTTCGTTCACAAAAGGAAAAAGAAGCAGCTTATATTCAACTTGCTTTACTGCTTGAGCGGGAAAAAAAGACCGTGTTTATCAATAACTGCCCTGGTCCCGGCACGGAACTAAGGAATTCTCATTTAGCCTCATTTCTTAAAAATGAACAGGACTATTGTTATATAGTTGCCCCTTTATTTGACAATAATGAATTAATAGGCATGCTGGAAGCAGCTTCGCCGAACGCAGAAGTGCTGAACAATCACACCCTGAAAAAATTTGAACCGGTCTACTCTTTTTTTGAAATAGCCTGCAGAAATTATATTTCACAATTTAAAAATGAAGTCGGATCCCTTATTTTGGAAAAATTCACGGCCTTACAGCCAGTCGTTGAATGGAAATTTCTTGAAGAAGCATGGGACTATCTAAAAGAAAAAGAAACAGATCCATCCCGCGAAATAGGCGCTGTAAGCTTTGACCAGATTTATCCCGTATACGGGATTGTGGATGTAAAAAATTCATCTGCTGAAAGAAGCCGTTGCTACCAGAAAGATCTTCTTGATGAATTGAACCTGATCGCATCAACCCTGCACCAGCTTGAGGATAATCCACATAAGTTAATAAGGGAATTCGCACATACCCTATTAGAAAAAAATAATGATTTGAGGCGGAAAATCGAACATAACTTATTGGCTGAAGATGAAGAAAAAGTCAATGAATTTCTTGAACTTGAAGTAAAGCCATTTTTCAAAGACCTGTCACTTCACCATGATGCCGCCTTTGCCCCGGTAATTCATTATTTCGAATCAGTTGATCCCGTCAGCGGTCATTTGAATAAAAACAAGCGCGATTTTGAAGAAAGTATCGGAAAAATTAATACAACAATATCCCGCTATCTTGAAACCGAACAGGCTAAAATTCAGCAATTATATCCTCATTATTTTGAAAAATACAGGACAGACGGCGTGGAATACAATATATACCTGGGCCAGTCTTTTACACCTCATACCCGGTTTGACTTTCATAATATAAAAAAAATCAGGCTATGGCAATTATTTGTTATGGCGGAAATTGCCCGCCTAACGCACCAGTTAGTATTGAATATTCCAATCCCCCTTCAAACAACGCAACTGGTACTGGTTTACAATAAACCAATCTGCATCAGTTTCAGAAATGATGAAAGGCGTTTTGATGTAAAAGGTTCAGAGAGCGTAGGTTTTGAAATTCTTAAAAAAAGGATTGACAAAGTCACCATTAAAAAAACCGGCGAAAGGCTTACGAAACCGGGAACAATTGCAATCGTATATTCCCATGCTCATGATATTGATGAGTACCATGAATATTTTGAAGCTCTTCAAAAGAATCATATTGTGACCAATGATATTGAAATGCTTGAACTGGAGGACGTGCAGAGTATCAGCGGCCTGAAGGCAATAAGGATACGAGTGAATGTGGACGGGTAGTTGAAGAGTAGTTTAATTGTTGTGGCTCCCTGGTTAGCGAACTTTATGCAACCCTCCTATTCCCCAAAGGGGAGAATTTGTGCTACTCCGTTTGGGAAAAAAAACAACTATTCAACCGCCTTTCAGCATCCTCCAATTGTCAGAACGCATTCAACCATTTTCAACAACCATTCAACCGAATTTCAGGCACCCCCGATTTTCGGAAGGCATTCAACGATATTCAACAACTTTTCAACTATCGTTGAATGAATATTTTCTCTGCATAGGCCTTTTTCCCTCTCACCAACGTCAGTAGATAGACCCCTGTCTTAATGTTTCCCGGAAGAAGTATTTGGTTGAAAGAAAGAGCGTTGTTGATTGGTTTCTCCATTACCTGCCGGCCTTGCAGGTCCTTTATAGAGAGAGAATAGTCTCCTTCCTCATTCAAAAACAGGTTCAGCATGCCGTCCACAACCGGGTTGGGATAAACCAGAAATGGTTTCAATTCTGTGCTTTCAAATTTGAGGCTTTTAACCGGGAAGAATACTATTTTTCCGTCCCTGTCGAGCTCACGCAACCGGTAATAATTCCAGCCAGGCAATGGCAA
>DASUMO010000184.1:0-2954 GCA_036277695.1 Chitinophagaceae bacterium | reverse complement strand
GAATTTGAAAGTGGCAGCCCGGTAGCTGTGATCGGTTGGGAGGTAGCGGAGAAACTGTTTGGTGTTGCCGAACTGGCAACCGGTCGGGAGATCAGTACCCGGGGGAAACAAATAACGGTGAGCGGGGTAATTAAAAAACAGGGAAAACAAATGCTGGGGGGATGGGAATTTGACCAAAGTATTATTACCTCCTATAAGTTTGCCCGCAACATGATGGATGAAAGAAGGGCCGATCCTTTTATTATGGTCAAAGGCCCCGAGGGATTAAGCAGCAAGGCACTGAAAGATGATCTGCGGGGGTCTATGCGGGCCATTCATAAATTGAGCCCGACAAAAGAAGATGATTTTGCCCTGAATGATATCAATGATTTTAGCGACCAGGTCAGTTCTGCATTTACAGGTCTGAACATCGGTGGTTGGGCTATCGCTGCCTTATCGCTGATCGTGGGAATGTTCGGCGTGGCGAATATTATGTTTGTTTCCGTGCGTGAACGGACACCCCAGATCGGTTTAAAAAAGGCAGTCGGCGCCAAACGCGGGGTGATCTTAATCGAATTTTTACTGGAGTCCGCCTTTCTCTGCATTATCGGGGGATTGATTGGACTAAGCCTGGTATTTATTTTAACAATCATTTTAACAAAAGCGCTGGACTTCCCGGTTTTTATTTCCACCACCTATATGATGCTGGCAATTCTCATCTGTATCATCGTAGGCATACTCGCTGGTTTTATTCCTGCCCTGCAGGCTGCAAAAATGGATCCAGTGGAAGCGATCCGAAGTAAATAAGCAACGCTTTTAGGCCGGCCGTTGTCAGGCTTAAAAAAATAGCTATGAAAATATTTCTTGTCTTGCTGCTGTTTTCTGTATCGGTCCTTTCCTGCAATAAAGAAAAAGAGGAAGAAGAGAATGCTACTGTTAGAAACCTAGCCGGCCAGGATGGATGCGGGATGTTAATCGAACTGGACAATGGCAGGCTGCTAGAACCCGTTATTCTTCCTGCCAATATTATCCTTGAACCAGATCGCCGGGTTTCGATAACCTACAGAATACTAAAGCGGGCTTCCAATTGCATGGCTGGTGAAACGGTGGAAATAATCCGCCTTCGCTACCTTTGATGCAAATATTCCCTGTTGAAACCAATTACAATCCTGGCGATTGAATCGAGTTGCGATGAAACATCGGCGTCCATCTGTGTGAACGGTGAAATCCTTTCCAACTTCATTGCCAACCAGCAGGTACATGAACAATATGGCGGAGTGGTTCCGGAACTGGCATCCCGGGCCCATATGCAACATATTGTGCCTGTCGTCGACAGGGCATTGAAAAATGCCAATTGCTCTCTTTCATCCGTTGATGCTATAGCTTTTACACAAGCTCCAGGTTTAATCGGGTCACTGCTGGTGGGAAGCCAGTTTGCCAAGTCCTTATCGCTGGCCTTAGACAAGCCCCTGATTGCCGTGCATCATATGCAGGCCCATGTTCTGGCTAACCTGATCGGGAATCCCAAACCGGCATTCCCCTTTCTTTGTCTGACGGTTAGCGGTGGTCATACGCAAATCGTACAATGTGATTCCCCGACTCAAATGAAAGTATTGGGTGAAACAATTGATGATGCAGCAGGTGAAGCATTTGATAAAACTGCCCGGTTATTGGGACTGCCTTATCCCGGCGGGCCCCTGATTGACCGCTATGCCAAACAAGGTAATCCCCACCGTTATCATTTCCCCGAACCACAGGTTGCGGGATTGGATTTTAGTTTTAGCGGGCTAAAGACTTCCATTCTTTATTTTCTTCAGAATGCCGGGAAAAGCCTTCATTTTAAGGAGGAGTTTGCTGCCACCGAAGAAGAAAAACAAAGATTTATCCGGGATAATATGGCGGATATCTGCGCTTCCGTCCAGGAAAGGATCGTAACCATTTTATTGAATAAATTGAAAAAAGCCTCGATACAGACCGGCATCAAAGATCTATGCCTGGCCGGGGGTGTTTCGGCCAACAGCGGGTTACGACAGGCTTTTGAGCAAATGGGGCATCGTTATCATTGGCGTACCTTTATTCCGGCTTTTCAGTATTGCACCGACAATGCCGGCATGATCGCGATCACCGGTTACTATAAATATTTGGCTAACCAGTTTTCGGGTCTAAGCGTTACAGCCTCGGCCCGCGCAGAATGGTAAATAAATTATGAGCTTCCAGGTAAATAAAGTAATCCCCGTGCTTCGCATCTTCGATGTGGAGAAAGCCAAAGAATTTTATATTGGCTGGCTGGAATTTACAATCGACTGGGAACATCGTTTTGAAAAAAGCTTTCCCCTGTACATGCAGGTCTCAAAAGGTGAAATCGTCCTTCACCTGACTGAACATTATGGAGATTGCTCACCGGGATCAAAGGTTCTCCTCCAAATAACCGGGATCGAGGAATTACACGGGCAACTGATCGTGAAAAATTATTCCTATGGCCGTCCCGGTATTGAACTGGCCCCCTGGAATGCCAAAACCATGGAATTAATTGATCCTTTTGGGAACAAGCTATTGTTCAATGAAACATTGGAAAATAAGTAATGGCAAATTCCTGGTTTCGCTTCAAACAATTCACCATTCACCAGGACCGCTGCGCCATGAAAGTCACGACCGATGCCTGTTTATTCGGAGCATGGGTCACTGAACAAATTCTGAATGCAGATAAGCTGACACCGATCACTGAAGCCAGGAAAATCCTGGATATAGGCACTGGTTCGGGATTGCTGGCCTTGATGCTTGCACAACAAACAGCCCATTCAATTGATGCGCTGGAAATTGACCAGCAAGCTTTCGAACAGGCAAGGGAAAATATACAGGCCTCGTCCTGGCCGGACAGTATTGCCATGATCCACGCCGATGCCCGTACTTTTCAACCGGAATTTCATTATGACATCATCATTAGCAATCCTCCTTTTTATGAAAAGGAATTGAAA
>DASUMO010000183.1:0-8794 GCA_036277695.1 Chitinophagaceae bacterium | reverse complement strand
CGCCTTTCGCAAAGCCAGGCAAGAAGTAAAGTGATCATCCTGATCACCGATGGCAAGGAAGATGCACCGGATACGCGTTTAATTGATCCGCTCACCGCCCTCGAAATTGCCAAGACCAACCGGGTGAAAGTGTATACGATCGGTATGGGTGCAACAGCTTCTGCGATCGTGGAATTACCGGGTGTAAAGCCTTCCCGCAAAAATCCAGCGATTGATTTCATTGATGAAAGTTTACTCCGTCGGATAGCCGAAGAAACCGGGGGCCGTTATTTCCGGGCCCGCGATAAAGAAGGATTGAAGAATACCTATAACCAGATCGACCAGATGGAAAAGTCAAAGGTCGAGATTCAATCTTTCAAGCGTTTTGAAGAGCGTTTTTTCTGGTTTGTACTGGCAGCCCTGTTTTTCCTATTCCTCGAATTCCTTTTCCGCTTTACCATCTTTAAGCGCTTTCCCTGATGAACATCCAATTTCACACTGGCAGGTGGTTGAATTTTTTACCTGTCAAAATGTGTATCCCCCCTGTTTCCTGTTGATGAAATTAGATACCGGTACATTAAGGAAAATATGGACATTCGCAGCATCATGAAAGCATTGGTTTATAAATCAACGGGAAGCTGGTACACGGTAAAAGATGAGACAGGAAAGTTCCGCAATGCGCGGATTAAGGGTGTATTTAAACTGGAAGATATCACCAGCACAAATCCCGTTTCCGTAGGCGATGAGGTAGAAATCGAGATCGAGAGCGATATTGAAAATACGGCTATCATCGATGAGATCCTTCCGCGGCGCAATTATATTAACCGGCAATCACCCCGGGTAAAACACCAGCATCATATCATCGCTGCCAATCTCGACCAATCTCTCCTGATCGCTACGCTCCGGGAACCCCGCACTTCGCAGGGATTTATTGACCGTTTCCTGGTGGCTTCGGAAATGTATCATGTAACTCCGGTCATCGTTTTTAATAAAGCCGACCTGTATAAAAAAAAGGAGCAGGACAAGTTTGAGCACCTTAAACAAATCTATGAGGCGATCGGTTACCAGGTGATGCTGATCAGTGTTTCGGCTAATACGGGCATGGAGGGGCTCCGGGACCTGTTAAAAGACAAGATCACGCTGATCAGCGGGCATAGCGGGGTGGGTAAATCTTCGCTCCTGAATATTATTCTTCCCGAACTTAAGCTCCGCACACAGGATGTCAGCGGCTGGAGTGGCAAAGGCATGCATACCACCACTTTTGCAGAAATGTACGATCTGCCTTTTGGCGGGAAGATCATTGATACTCCGGGCATGCGGGAGTTTGGACTGGTGGATATTGAAAAACAGGAATTATCACATTATTTCCCCGAGATGCGGGATCGTCTCAATGGCTGCCAGTTCAATAATTGCCTGCACGTGAATGAACCGGGTTGTGCGATCAAAGAAGCGGTAATCAGCCAGGAAATACATGAGGACCGTTATGTGAGCTATGTCAATATACTGGACTCACTGGAGGAGAAAACCTATTAGGAGACTATCAGCTGAAGTATAATATTGTAAGGACTTGCTAAGCGGTTGGTAACAGATTCAAAAGAAACCCCATCAATGTTTACAATCAAGCGATATTTCTGCGGCCTTCGTTAAACAATCTTCCTTCCAGGATATTGGCCAGCTCAATGACTGCTTTATTGTCTTTGTGCAGGGCGTCCCGGGTTTTGGTAGGAAAAATGGTAATGCCGTTGTAGATATTGTAATGAAGTGTGAGAAGATGTCCTTTGAATTTGAATTCCCAGTCAATGGTGTCAAAATCGTCTTCCTTATTGCTGAATTTGATCTTCAGTTCTTCGCTGATGATATCCGCAACCTGGTAAAACTGTTTCAACCCGCCGTCATCGGCGATTACTACCTCGGTACATCCTAAGTTTGTTCGTAGGGCAAGACTCATAGTATAGGTTTTGTGGTTTGTTCATAAGACTGGGATTCACGTAAAAATGCTGCACGAAAACGTTGTTAACTTTTGAATTTTTTGGCTTTACGGGCTGCCTTTTCCGCATCGGGATCACCATTGGCAAGTTTCTCGGCACCGATATTCTTTCCATTCGTCGGGCAACCATATTTGGGCTTGAACATGCTGCAGGAACTGAGCATGATTTTGACCGAAATAATCACCATTAAAAATCTCAGGTTTTTCATTGTTTTCATCTTAGTGACTTAACGAAATTAAACAGAATTAATTGCTCCTGCCATCGTAAAAATACGGAGTAAGCCAGGTTATACCGGATCCCATATCTGGGAGGGAGACCGGGCTAACATGCTGATTCTCTTACGATTCAATCTTGCTTTTCCCGGAACCAATCCGCATAATGAACATAGTTATTGGCAATCCTGTGAATTTCACCATCGATCATCTCTTCGGAAATGGATTTGACTTTTTTGGCCGGCACCCCGGCATAGATACTGCCTCCTTCACAAATGGTATTTTCCAGGACTACGGCACCTGCCGCGATGATGGTATGACTGTTGACCACGGCATTATCCATAATAATTGCTCCCATGCCAATCAATACATTATCGTGAATGATGCAACCGTGTATGATTGCGTTGTGCCCAATGGAAACATTATTCCCGATGGTGGTGCCAGATTTCTGGTAGGTACAGTGAATACAGGCACCGTCCTGTACATTCACTTTATGTCCCATGCGGATGAAATTAACATCCCCGCGGATCACCGTGTTGAACCAGGCGCTGCAATCATCACCCATTACCACATCCCCTACAATCGTGGCATTGGGAGCCAAAAAACAATTGTTCCCAAACCGTGGGTATTTTTCTTCAACAGGAAGTATAAGTGGCATATCATGAATTTATGCTGGCATCGATAAATAACCGTCCCCATCGATCGTATTATTGCTAAACAGATAATACAGTAAAAGGCTGCAGCGCAAATTAGCTTAAAAACCCGGGCCTTCTTTCCGAAATCTTTTCGTTCTTTGCGCAAATCAACTACTTGAACCAGCGGCAGTTATTTTTAGTACACCTGGCCCAAACCTCGGCAGCTCCCCTGGGTTTGGAAATCATAAAGGCTGAAGGCTCGCTCCTTTATGATGTTGCGGGTAAAGAATATATTGATTTAATCGGGGGCATCAGTGTGGCCAATACGGGTCATCGTCATCCCCGGGTTGTTGAATCTATCAGGCAACAATTGGATGCATATCTCCACATAATGGTGTACGGTGAGTTCATTGAGAACCCGCAGGTGCAATATGCAAAACTGCTGACCGATCATCTTCCTGCCTCCCTGAATTCCGTTTATTTCACCAACTCGGGGGCCGAGGCGGTAGAGGGGGCCATGAAATTGGCTAAGAGGGTAACTAACCGCCCGGAGATCCTGGCATTTGACCATTCCTATCATGGTTCTACCCAGGGTGCTTTGAGCATTATCGGGGACGAATACTGGCGGAATGCATTCCGTCCTCTATTACCCGGGATCAACCATGCGAGTTATAATTCCTTTGAATCATTAGACTTGATAACGGAACAAACTGCCTGTGTAATTGCCGAAACCGTGCAGGCAGAAGCAGGGATATTGGCACCTTCGACAGAATGGATGCAAGCCCTGCACAAAAAATGCAAGGCAACCGGTAGCTTGCTGGTGCTGGATGAAATACAAAGCGGCTTTGGCCGGACCGGGAAACTATGGGGATTTGAACATTTCGATATTGTTCCGGACATACTCTTATTGGGTAAGGCCCTGGGAGGCGGCCTGCCGCTGGGAGCTTTTATTGCCGATCAATCACTCATGTGGCAGTTGACTAATAACCCGGTATTGGGTCATATCACCACTTTTGGAGGTCACCCGCTCAGTTGTGCTGCCGGCAAAGCCGCCATGCAGGTTCTGCTGGAAGAGAAATTAATAGATACTGTCAAAGAGAAAGAGGATTTATTCCGGAAACTGCTGGTTCATCCAAAGATCAAAACTGTTCATTCCTTTGGGTTATGGATGGGGATTGATTTCGGATCTTTCGAAATCAATAAAATGGTGATTGACCAATGTATTGAAAATGGACTATTGACCGACTGGTTTTTATTTGCTTCCAATTGTATGAGAATTTCACCGCCTCTTATTATTTCAGAAGAGCAAATAAAAAAGGCCTGCGGGATCATCCTGCAGTCCTGTGATGCGACAGTAAAGAGTTAATCTTCTACTTCAACAATCACTCCCACCTCTGCAGCTATACTAAATCGTAGAGAGTTCATTCCAACTGCCGAACGGGCATGTTTGTCACCTGGGGATGTGCTTTTAGATTAGGTTGGCAGTTGACCATGCTCAACACTTCTACAATCTTTTTTATTTTATCCGGGCTTCCACCACTTTACCCACTATATCTTGAAGAATTAATGGGTGGCAAGAAAGACCAGGTTGACATCTCTTTAGTATGTAAGAAATAAAAAAGGCAACTATTATTATTTTCCAAACCCTTGATTAAATTTGGGAGTCAAAAACCTTCCATGAGAAAAATCGGACTCGTCCTAGCTGCCCTGGCATGTTATATCCTGTCGCATACACAGCCTTCAAAAAATAATCCCGTCAATAACAATTTGCTATGGCGTATTTCCGGTAATGGGCTGAAGGCTCCATCTTATTTATTCGGTACCATTCACCTCACTGACAAAAAAGTGTTTTTTTTTGGCGACTCGCTGTATAAGGCACTTGAGCAAACACAGGGATTTGCTGCTGAATTGGATTTGAACAGGCTGGGCACGCAAATGATCAACAAAGTGATAAGCGACCAGGAACAGAAACTCGCAACAGAACCGGTTAAGGTCAAGGATGCTGTCAGCGCGGAGCTTTGGGAACTTTATAAAGGCCCTTTGCAGGAACGATTTTATAAACCTGCTGAAAATATAACCCTCGACGACCTGGATGAAGCAGAGTCAGCACTTCAAACTGCCATTTTGAAGAAAGGTGATATGCCCACCTTTCTGGATGCCTACCTGTTCGGAATTGCCCGGAAACTTGGTAAATCGGTGGGTGGACTTGAAGAATTGCAAGATCAACTGGAGCATGTTGACAGCGAGGAAGTCGAAGACAAAATACAAAAAGCACTTTTTGATGATAAATATTACAGGACCGGAATTGACTGGATGATCAGGATGTATCTAGGGCAAAAGCTGGATAGTATTGATGCCCTTACTTACCGTGAAGAGCAAAGCGGTAAAAAAGATTATATCATGATCAAGCGTAACATCAAAATGGCCCGGCGAATGGATAGCCTCGCTTCATTACGCAGTACATTATTCGCTGTGGGGGCCGCTCACCTTCCCGGCGATTCAGGAGTCATTAGTTTATTACGGAGCAGGGGCTACACCTTGACTCCTGTCATCTCATCCAGGAAAATTAACCCGGATAAATATGTTTATAAGGCCATCGAAACGCCCTGGGAAAAAGTCGCGATCAGGGATAATGCATATGGTATTCAAATGCCCGGCACAGCGGAGGGTATGGATGTCTTTGAATCGATGGGTTTGGACATGAAAATGTTTTATGATATCTCCTTTATGAAAATGTATATAACATTCAACCTGGATTTACCTGAGGAAAGGAAAAAACTAGGTGCTGACAGCCTCTACAAAATTTTCAGAAGCCGTTATGCGAGTAAAGGAAAATTATCGAATGAAAAGGATGTGAATATAAATGGCACAGCCGGAAAAGAATTCATTATTCAAACGAGTGATGGAGATATGGTGTTCCAGCTTTTTCTTCCCGGACTTGATAGAATTATTCTCAATGGCGTGGCTTCGTTTACCGGGAAAACACTGATGGATGCTGAGTCCAAACGTTTTTTTCAGTCTTTTGTATATGATAAAGATTTCCGGCGCCCGGAGACCCCGGCCGTTGGTTGGTCAATTCAACAGTATCCTCAACATGCGTTTACTGTGGAGATGCCTTCGAAACCCCGGGAAACCCGGGATGTTCAATCGACCGAAGGAAAAATCGTTCATCACTATCAGTATGTTGATATAAAAACACAGGTATTTTTTGGGATGAATATTTCGGCTGTCAAAGAAGGATTGTTTGAAACAGTTGACAGCAGTTCACTGGCCGCTGTAAAAGACCAGTTGAAGGAGGCATTATCCGGCGCTACAATTTTGGATTCCTCTTTCCTGACGATGCAGGGATATCCGGGGTATAAAGTAAGCATGGCGGGCAAAGCGGAGGGTGATTTGGTTGAAATCAGTACGTTGACAATTGCCAGGGGAAACAGAAAGTATTATCTCTATACCGTACACCTGCCCAATGACGAGGGGCGCCAAATTGCCGGGCGTTTCCTGAGTTCATTCACCCTGTTACCTTATGATTTTAAAGAATGGAAAACGGTTCGTTCGCCTAATGGATCATTTTCCGTCCATTCTGCTTTCCCGCTGAAAAAGATTGAAACGATCGAAAACGATATTCATCCGCTTGCCAAACGTTTTATTGTTTATGATTCCGTACTTTCCGCAACACTTTATATTGATCAAACCGATATTCCAGCCTGGTTTTCCTGGGATAGCGATACCGCTTTTTTGAGGAAAAGAAGCCGCCAGTATATGAATTTAAATGATTCAATGGCCGGTTACAAAATGAGCAGCCGGGGGAACCTGAAGATTGCAGATTTCCGGGTGATCACTCCCGGCAGATTCTTAATAAAGCGGGTGAAACTGGTATTGAATGGTTCTGAATTATATGAACTTTTTAGTCATTTTGATTCCCGCGATTTGGACCAGGTATATGCACGTTTTTTTGACGATTTTGCAATCAGCCAGGAACGGAGCAGGCCGGCCCCGACCACTACAGCCTTGCAGGAGATTGGCAAAATGCAGGACAAAATGCATCTGGAGGAACTGAAAGTCGCAAAGCTTTGGTGGAATGATATAAATTTTACTGCCGCCGATATTCCCGCATTGCAGACGATGATGTTAAGATTATATCCCGACTTTGATTCCACCTATACTGATAATTTCAATAAAAAGATCCTGGATAAATTGGAGGAACTCGACAGTCTTCACAGCTTTATCGGATTTATCAGGAATAATTACCCGAAGATCGAACCCGCCCAGGAGTATATTAAACCTTACCTGATCTCCTACCTCTCGAGAATTTTGACAAAAGAATCTTATACACTTTTAAACGAGTTATTGTTCACCCACCGCCTTACAGCCGGGCAGCCTTTATATTTTGAACATGCGTTCTATGATTCGCTTCAGCTTACAGCCAGCTTATTTCCCGGCCTGATGCAATATGCCGGTCAGGAATCCTTGGATCATTATATCATAAGTATTACGGCCTGGCTGCTTGACAGTAACAGGATAAACCGGGCAGACCTGAAACCTTATGCAAAAGGGTTTATCAAATCTGCCGCTAAGGCCCTCGATAAGGACAAGGAGTATATAGAAGAGTATGCTGATTATTATTATGACTATATCAAAATTCTTGGAGCCTTGAATTCCGCTGAATCCAATACGCTGCTTAATAAACTGGCCAAAATTGATAACAGGGGCCTTCGGTATCATACCTTGATTGCCCAACTTACAAACGGTCAGCCGGTGGATAACAGGACTGTCTACACAATGGCCACAACTGATGAATACCGTCACCGGCTATACGAGGACCTGAAAAAAACCGGGAAACTGAAATTATTTCCGGCCGAATATCTTTCCCAGGCAGAATTAGGAAAGAGCAAAGTATTCGAGGAAGGTACGGATGAGGAATCATTTCCAACCACCATCGATTATAAAGGCGAAAGGCTGATTGTGTACAAAGGCAGGCAGCAGCGTTTTTTCTTATACAAAGTTATATATGATGCCATAGGTGCAGATTCTTATCTCGGCATTGCAGGCCCTTATCCTCTTAATCCCAAAGATTATTCCAGCACTCATGAAAGAACAGGCATTTTCTGGAATGAACAATTTGATGGGAAAAAGCTAGATAAATTTTTCCGGGATTATATGAAGGAATTGGACCAACCTGTAAAGGAATACGAGGAAGTAGTGCCTCCGCCGCCTCCCCGCGCAGATACATCGAAAAATTAATCCTCCAGTTCAACAATTACTTCCACCTCTACAGCTATACCAAATGGTAGAGAGTTCATTCCAACTGCCGAACGGGCATGTTTGCCTTTGTCACCGAAGATCTCCACCATCAGGTTGGAGTAACCATTGATCACCCGGGGATGTTCTTTAAAATCGGAATGGCAATTGACCATGCCCAAGACTTTGACGATCCTTTTTACTTTATCCAGGCTGCCCAGCTCAGCTTTCAAAACAGAAAGATGGTTAATGGCAGTGAGCCTGGCTGCTTCCTGGCCCTGCTCAATGGTAAGATCTTTACCTACTTTGCCTGTAATATTGCTGCCGTCAGGTTTGGTAGGGCCTTTACCGGCCAGGAACAAAAGATTGCCTACCCTAACAGCATTTACATAAGTGGCTACCGGCGCGGAAGGAGTGGTTAATACGATTCCTTTTTCTTTTAACCGTTGTTCGGCGGTTTGGGCTTTTGCAAACTGGAAACATGATAAAAAAGCCAGGAACAGCAAATATTTTCTCATGGTCATGTTATTTACAGTAGTGAAAAAAGCCAGGCAGCCAGCAAGGCGCCAAGAATAGGGCCTATGACAGGAATCCAGGAATAGCCCCAATCACTGTCTCTTTTGTTGGATATGGGTAAAATGAAATGAGCAATCCGGGGTCCAAGATCCCTGGCCGGGTTGATGGCATAACCTGTTGGCCCGCCCAGCGACAAGCCAATTCCCAAAACTAACAATGCTACCGG
>DASUMO010000182.1:0-2316 GCA_036277695.1 Chitinophagaceae bacterium | reverse complement strand
AATCAACTCAAATAATAATGCGGTTCCTGTTCACCATATTATTCATCCTGGCTGCGCAGCTGTTAGCCGCAAGAGTTATCATTGCGGGGCATGGGCAGGCAGTGGGCAGCCTGGCCAAAGCGCTTAGCCTAGCAAAAAATGGGGATACCATTCTTTTAAAAAAAGGATTATACCGCGAAGGCAATTTAATGGTAACCCGTTCAGTTACCTTATTGGGTGAACCAGGCACAATCCTCGACGGCGAGAATAAGCACGAACTGTTGACCATTAGTGGTAAGGATATCACTGTGAGGGGTATCCATTTTCAAAATGCCGGTTATTCGGCGATGAATGATTTTGCCGCCATTAAGATCATTGATGCCAGCCATGTGTTACTGGAGAAAAACAGTATTCACCATTCTTATTTTGCCATTCATGTTTCCAATACAGCTTATTGCAGGATCCGGAACAATAGGATTACAGGCATTCCCAGGTCTGAGCAATTGACGGGCAATGGCATCCATATCTGGAAATCGGATCATGCACTGGTAGAAGGCAACCGGGTTTCCGGTCACCGCGACGGGATTTATTTTGAATTTGTCACCGCTTCAGAAATCCGGAATAACCTGAGTGAAAAAAATTTACGCTATGGCCTGCATTTCATGTTTTCGCACGATGATCATTATGTCAATAATACGTTCCGGGACAACGGTGCCGGCGTGGCAGTAATGTATTCCAAAAATGTAAGAATGGAAAAAAATCACTTTGAAGAAAACTGGGGTCCTTCGGCCTATGGCATTTTACTGAAAGATATTACCGACAGTTATATCCGAAATAATACTTTTTATAAAAATACGGTCGGTATTCATATGGAAGGCAGCAGCCGGATAGATATCGTTCAAAATATATTCAGGAATAATGGGTGGGCCGTGAAAGTACAGGCCAGTTGTGATGATAATGTTTTCCAGGTCAACAATTTCCAGGGTAATAGTTTTGATATTGCAACCAATGGCACCATGGTTTTGAATAAATTTCATCATAATTACTGGGAGAAATATGATGGCTATGATCTCAATAAAGATGGGATAGGGGATGTGCCCTTTCACCCGGTTAGCATGTATGCCATGATCGTAGAGCAAAATCCCACTACGCTGATCTTATTGCGCAGTTTTATGGTATCCCTCCTGGATAAAGCCGAAAAAGCTGTACCCAGCCTCACTCCCCAGGCCCTGGTGGATGAATATCCTATGATGAAACCCCATAAATTATGATACGGATCGAAAACCTAGACAAACGTTTCAGGAAACTCCAGGCATTAAAAGATATCAATGCCCTGCTTGTACCCGGGCAGGTTGTTTCACTCATAGGTCCCAATGGCTCCGGTAAAACCACCCTCATCAAATGCATCCTGGGAATGGTAAGGGCCGATGATGGTGTTATATATGTGAATGGGAACAAGATCAACGGTGATCCCACTTATCGTGGCGCTATCGGTTATATGCCGCAGATCGGCCGTTATCCTGATAACATGAAAGTCGGCCAGTTATTCACCATGATGCGCAATATCCGTATGATACCCGAGCCGGAACTCGATAATGACTTGCTGGTGAAGTTCAACCTCGTTTCTATTTTTGACAAACCCATGCGCACACTCAGTGGCGGAACCCGCCAAAAAGTAAGTGCGGCACTGGCTTTTTATTTCAATCCTCCTATATTGATACTGGATGAACCTACGGCCGGTCTTGACCCGCTTGCTTCTGATATCCTCAAGGAAAAGATCCTGGAAGAAAAGAGAAAGAATAAACTGATCCTGATCACCTCCCATATTCTCAGCGACCTGGATGAACTGACCACCCATGTCATGTACCTGCAGGAGGGAAGGATGATCTTCTTTAAGGATTTGGACCTGTTGAAGCAGGAAACAAAAGAGGAAAAACTCGGGAAAGCGATTGCCCGTATCATGCGGGGAGGAAAAAACGAAAAATTATGGATTGATGAGGTATTAGCCAAACCCGGATCCGGGAACCCAAAATAATTTGTCATGCTAAAATTATCACGATACGTTCTATATGATATTCTCCGTAGTAAGGTAGTCATCGCATATACGCTTTTCCTCTTCCTGGTTTCATTTGGATTCTTCCAGCTGGAGGAAGATGAGAATAAAGCCATCCTGAGCCTGTTGAATATTGTGCTCATCGTGGTGCCGCTGATCAGCATGATATTTACCACGATCCATTATTACAATTCCTACGAGTTTATCGAGCTCATGCTATCACAACCGCTTAGCAGGACCAGGATTTTATTAAGCGAATACGCCGGTGTTTCGTTGTCATTGCT
>DASUMO010000181.1:0-5388 GCA_036277695.1 Chitinophagaceae bacterium | reverse complement strand
AGTCCACCGGAACCGGCTTCCTGGTAACAGGTGATGGACATGTGGTGACGAATTGCCATATCATAGAAAGGGATAGTGCATATATCCGCAATAAATTCATTCAGTCCACATTCCGCGAGGTGACAGAAGATAATATCAATGCTTTGCAGTTCTCCTGGGCCATGACCCTGAATGAGCAACAGCGGGGATTATTGAATGAAGCCTATGGACTGATTTATTCGCAGGTGTCTTCCATGATCCTTTTTGACCTGAAAAAGGAATTTTATGTTTTGTACAGGAAGGACAGTTTAGATTCAACCCTGAGTGAAAAGAAAAAAGCTGCTGTCATCATAAAGGGTCAGGCTATGCCTGGAAAAGACGTAGCTATCCTGAAGATCGAGAATGCCAAAAACCTGCCCACGCTTGCCTTTAGCCAGGATTCCCTGGTGAGGATCGGTACCGAGGTCCTGGTATTTGGTTATCCGGAACCAGCTACAACTAATACTTTTTTAGCTACGGAAGCCAGTTTGGAGCCCACCTTAACTGCAGGCATTGTTAGCGCTATTAAAAAATCTTTAAGAGGTTGGCCGGTGATCCAGATGGACGCAATGATCAGCCATGGCAGCAGCGGCAGCCCGGTTTGTAATGAAAAAGGTGAAGTGATCGCCCTTGCGACTTTTGGCAGCCTGGACCAGCGTGGCAGTTCGCTGGCAAGCGGTTTTAATTTCGCCATACCTGTAACGGTAGTAAAAGAGTTTATAAAATCGGCCGGATTGAATGCGGCTCCCAGCCAGGCTTCTTTGTCTTTCAATGAAGGTTTGCATTTTTATTACCTGCATTTTTACCGTAAAGCCAGGGATAAATTTGAAGAGGTGAAAGAATTAAACCCCGGCTATCCACAACTTGGCTTTTATATACAACAGTGTAATAACCGTATTGATGGCGGGGCTGACCGGCAATCTCCCCCACGCCAGTATGTATTTTGGATCATGATTGTGATTGCTGTATTAACAGTAGGGTACCTCTTCATCAAAATGCGGCGACAGCAAACCATTGCAGGCTGATCAGTCCTGGCTTTTGTTTTCAAATTCAAATTGCTGGCTGGCAAAGAAATTTTCAAACAACTGGCGGCGCAGGGTATAGAGTCCGTACAGTATGATAAACTGGAAGCCGAGAATGATAAGGTTGGTGATAAAAGGCACCATTAATTGAAAGGATAGCGTGAATACAGGCTTATCAAATAAGCTGGCAATAATTTCTAATTGCCGGAATTCAGCAAATACCAAACCGAAAAGAAAGGACAGTAAAAGAAAGTTGAGCAGGAAGAGCCAGTTAAAAACGATCTTCTGCTTTCCGGCCACAGGTTTGTCGGGATAGTTAGTTGCAACAAGACTTATACCCAGGATAGCCAGTGAGGCAATCAGTATAAAAAAAACTGATTCCAGGAAAAAATAGAAACGACCCGTCCTGATCAGGTACATCAACGAGGTAAAGCTCAGAAATACCGTCAGCAACATCTGGAGAAAACAGACGACACGGAACAGGATCATAACTGGAAATTAATAAAGGTTTCTTATATCCGGATGCTTATAGTTTACCGGATTCCGGCTGGCTGCCAATGGAGGCTATCAGCGAAGCCATGGTTTTGGCCTGGTTGAGCCGGATGAATTTTTTAACCCGGTATTGCATGATCAGAACAAAGACATGGACCAGGCTTAGCAATAACAGGACAAGGCCGGTGATCAAACCATACCTATCTGCCTTTTCATTCGTAGCATCCAGTTCAATACTTAATCCTGTAATCGAAATACCCAACAGGCACAAACAGGTCAGGGTGGAAACAATAAGCGTGCTCACAAACAGGGTGCTCATTGCCCTGCTCATAGGCTTATCAGGAAAAAATTTCAAAATGATATAGCTATTCAAAATGCTGCTTAGGCAAATAAGTAAGAACAGCAATCCGAAAATATAGGTAAACCCCAGGACTGAAATATTCTTCTCGGTGAATGAGGAAAGGATGATAAAGCTGACAAAGAGTGTAATCACAGCTGAACTGATCAGCTGAACATAATTCAGGATCCTGAATAGTTTCCATACGCGTGGGATCATTCTAGTATAAAGTTACAAGCTTATAAGAGTGGACGTTGAAATCTGGTTATTAACTTTTGCTTTGTCTAATTTAATTTTATCAAAAAACCTTGGTTAATCCCCGCTCTTCAGAGCGGGGACTTAGATATTACCTCTCAAAATGGCTTTAGCCCAAACCAGATAGAAATTATTATTTCACATCCAGTTTTATCTGCAATTCTTCAAGCTGTTTGGCATCAATGGTTGCAGGTGCATCCAGCATTACATCCCGGCCTGCGTTGTTTTTTGGAAATGCAATAAAATCCCGGATACTTTCACTGCCGCCCAGGATGGCACAGAGCCGGTCAAAGCCGAAAGCGATTCCACCATGGGGTGGGGCGCCGTATTCAAAGGCACCCAGTAAAAAACCAAATTTATGGAGTTGCTCTTCTTTATCCATTCCCAATGCCGCAAACATTTTTTCCTGCAATTCGCGCTGGTAGATCCGGATGGATCCGCCACCGATTTCATTCCCGTTTAATACCATATCATACGCATTGGCCTTAATATTGGCATAAGGATGTTGTAAATATGCAGCAGCGTCGCTGATGACGGGATCTTGTTTGATCATGGTATCAATATCGGAAGGTTTGGGCGATGTAAACGGATGATGGCGGGCTACCCAGCGATTATCTTCCTCCGCATATTCAAATAAAGGAAAATCCAGGACCCAAACCAGTCTGAATTCATCTGCCTTACGTAATCCAAGACGCTCAGCCATTTCCAGTCTTAACTCACTGATCGCTTTCCGGGTACGTTCCTCAGCGCCAGCCAGGATCAGTACCAGGTCCCCGGGCTCTGCCCCGCAAGCCTGGGCCATCGCTTTCAGTTTTTCTTCCGAATAGAATTTATCGATACTGCTTTTATATGTACCGTCATTGTTATATTTAATAAAAGCCAGGCCCTTCATCCCGATCTGCGGACGTTTTACCCATTCAGTCAGCTCATCCGTTTGCTTTCGGCTGTAATCGCTACCACCCGGAACGGCCATGGCGAGCACGGTTTCAGCCTCATCAAATACTTTAAAGCCTGCGCCATCGATCAATGCCGACTGATCTTTCCTGTTCCTATATACCGATGCAGGTTTTTTCAGGTTCAGCAATTTCATACCAAAGCGGGTATCGGGCTTGTCATTACCGTAATTCCACATCGCGTCTTCCCAGCTCATCCTTTCAATCGTATCGCTGTATTCAATATTCTTTACTTCTTTGAAAATATGTTTAATCATTCCTTCAAACATTTGAAGAATATCTTCCTGCTCCACGAAAGCCATTTCACAATCGATCTGCGTGAACTCGGGTTGGCGGTCTGCACGCAGGTCTTCATCCCGGAAACATTTTACCACCTGGTAATAGCGGTCATAGCCACTGACCATCAACAATTGCTTAAAGGTTTGAGGCGATTGGGGAAGGGCATAAAACTGGCCCGGATTCATCCGGGAGGGCACCACAAAGTCCCGGGCACCTTCCGGTGTCGACTTGATCAGGAAGGGTGTTTCGATGTCCATAAATCCCTGGCTATGCAGGTAATTGCGGGCTGCCCTGTTCACTGCATAGCGCAATTCGATATTTTTTTTGACTGCATTGCGGCGCAGGTCCAGGAAACGGTATTTCATCCGGAGATCATCCCCACCATCTGTTTTGTCTTCAATGGTAAAAGGAGGAGTAACGGATTTATTTAAAATGGAAAAAGAAGTCACCTGTATCTCGATTTCACCAGTGGGCAGGTTGGGATTCTTATTACTGCGTTCGTTCACCGACCCACTGGCCTGCAGCACGAATTCACGGCCCAGGGGATTTTCATCCAGTTGCTGGTTGAGTTCTTCCCCGAACAACAACTGTGTAATTCCATAGCGGTCCCTCAGGTCAACAAAAGTGATAGACCCGAATTTCCGGATGGTCTGTACCCAGCCAGCCAACTTGACGTTAATTCCCTGGTCATTGATCCTTAATTCTCCACAGGTATGCGTTCTGTACATATTGTTTTATAGTAGTTGAATATTAAATTGATTGTTGAATTGTTAGATTATTGGATTGTAGTTTGTAATGATAATGTTTAGGTCCTGTCAACCCCCAAACCATTCCAACTCAAGTCGGCAAAGATAGGAAACAGGGTCCCATTTTTTTGGGAAGCAGCCGGCGCTTATATTTGATCGCAACCGATGGCAACCCTTATCAGCAAGATCATCAACCGTTTTTTTTGGAAAAGCAAAGCAAGTTCCGGGCCCTTACTGCCTGAAGAAGAGTTACTGCTGCAAACAGTTACCGAATACAGCAGCTTAATCAGCAGGTATATTCCTTATTTCAACAGGCTGGATGAGGCCGGGAAAAAACGATTCCTCTGCCGGGTTTGGCATTTTAAAGCTTCCAAAACCTTTTATTTTAAGGCAATGGAGGAGAACGCTGAAATCCCCATTCTAATCAGTGCGGCGGCAGTGCAACTGACCTTTGGTTTAAGAAAATACCGGCTGGCCTTTTTTAAGGATATCTATATCATGCCGGATGCCTACCAGTTTGAAACCCCCGGTCCGTTATATATTGGCCATGTATCGCCCAAAGGCATCTATATTTCCTGGAAACATTTTTTACAGGGCTACGCTGATGAGACGGATAATGTCAATGTAGCCATCCATGAAATGGCGCATGCCCTGGCTCACGATCATTTCCTGGACAGGAACAATATTGATCATGAGTTCAGGACCGATTTTGCCCGCTTGCCGGCTGTTTTTGGGCCGGCCCTGGCCGGGATCCTGGTCAACAGGCGTTGCTGGCTGCGTCCCTATGCTTATACCAATATCCAGGAGTTCTGGGCGGTGGCCGTCGAAGCTTTTTTTGAAAATCCGAAAGGGTTAAAAGATACTATGCCCCGCCTCTATCACGTTATAGGAGAAATACTTAACCAGGACTCGCAAACCACCGATCGGAAAAACACCACAATTTGACAACCTTTGCTTCATAGCCGTGCTTGCAAATTGAAATTCCATTGATTATATTAGCATCCGAACCGTACGCTATGCAGTCATTCTTGCGCAAATTGAATGGGTATTTTACCCGTGGGCATGTAAATTCTACCGCCAGCACTCCCCGTGATATCCCTATCACTGATGAGATTTTCAATAATTATTCCTTTGTAATCGGCAGCCTTTTTTCTTATTTCAATGACCTGGAAGCCGATCAGAAATTGCGTTTTGTACAGCGGGTGTATGAGTTCAAACAGGGGAAGAAGTTTCATTTTATAGGCCTCGAAAATAATGACGATACAGCCATCCTGGTCAGTGCCTCA
>DASUMO010000180.1:0-11300 GCA_036277695.1 Chitinophagaceae bacterium | reverse complement strand
GGCTTGTTTACCATCGAAAATTCAGATGGCAACAATCCTTACTGGCAAAGTGATTATGCGTATACCCATTTTACATTCGTTCCACCCGGTAACCGGCCTTATCCCGGTAGGGATATTTATCTTTTTGGCGAGCTTACCAATTATACGCCCGACGAAAATTCCCGACTGGTCTTTAATGAGGAAAAAGGGGTGTATGAAAAAACCTTATTCCTCAAACAGGGTTTTTATAATTATTCCTATGTAACCCTGGCAGATAAACAAAGACCGGGAGAAAGAATTTCATTGGAAAATACCGAAGGAAATAACCAGGCTACGGAAAATTCTTACCTGGTGCTGGTTTATTTCCGGCCATTCGGCGCCCGTTCCGATGAATTGCTCGGCTTAGCCAAACTCAATTCACTTGCTTCATTCTAACAGGCTTTCAATAGTCATCGTTTTGTAAACCGGATTTTTTAGTTCAGCTGGAAGTTTTATCTATGCTCTTTCATTATAATCTTTCCTGCTTCCTTATCTTTGCGGCGGCAGGTCTTACACGACCAGCTCCTGCTGAACCCTCCCAGGGCCGGAAGGCAGCAAGAGTAGGTGGTTGAGCGGTGCGATGTAATCAGCCTGCCATTTTTTTTACTCCCATCTCCTGGGGAGTTTTTGTTTTTTTAAACCGTTGAACATGAAATTTTTCATCGACACAGCCAATCTTGCACAAATCAAAGAAGCCCATGAACTGGGTATCCTGGATGGGGTGACTACCAATCCCTCCCTGATGGCTAAAGAAGGCATTAAGGGCCAGGAAGCCATTATGAATCACTATAAGACCATTTGTGAAATGGTGGACGGTGATATCAGCGCAGAAGTCATTTCCACTGATTTTAACGGGATTGTTGAAGAAGGCAAGAAACTGGCAGCTATACACCCCAATATCGTCGTAAAGGTTCCGATGATCAAGGACGGTGTTAAAGCGCTGAAATGGTTTACCGATAATGGCATTAAGACCAATTGTACCCTGGTATTTTCAGCAGGCCAGGCCATTCTGGCTGCAAAAGCCGGTGCCAGCTATGTATCTCCTTTTATTGGTCGTATTGATGACAGTGGCTGGGATGGAGTCGGGTTGATTGCGCAAATCGCAAATATTTATTCTATCCAGGGCTTTAAAACCCAGATACTGGCCGCCTCCATCCGCAATGCCCTCCATATTGTTAAATGCGCAGAAGCAGGGGCCGATGTCTGCACTTGCCCGCTGGAATCCATCCTGGGCCTGTTAAAACATCCGTTGACTGATATCGGGCTGGCGAAATTCCTTGAAGACGCCCGGAAAACAGTCTAATCTTTTTAGGGGATCATTAAGCCGGTTAACTTTTATTCTTCCGCTTCCTGGGCGGCTGATTCATAATATCATCCCGGGTAGGTAATTTGGGATCAGGGAGTTTTTTGATCCAGATGGTTATTTCCTTCCAGACCGAGGGATTGGCTTTCAGCACGGCCTTTATTTTTACTTTCTCGGGTTTGAAATCGAAGGGTATGATCAGCTCATTACCGCTGAATTCTCCGTGGGAAGTAGTGAAATCAAGTTCCCTGGAAGAGAGTGGCATCCACTTGCCATCGGAAAGTTTACCGTCAACATTGATATAATTATGCTGCCCTTTTTTGAGGCTGTCGGTATAAAGATGAAAGTAGATACTATCCACTTTTTGCGCCTTTACCATCCCGGCACCCAGCATCATCAAAAAAATAAGTAAACATTTATTCACGTCTGATCGTTTTACCCAACATAGACGGGGATAGTGTTTTAAAGGTACGATGGCGTTTAACCTTAACATTTTTTTGTTCATCAGGTTGACTAGTATTTACTTGCACCTGATTGCCTGCATATGAATACAAACTATTTTTTACTAACCGCTTTAGGGTTGCTCAACTATTTCATTTCCGGGGCACAACACCGGGAAACCTCCCTAGTACCGGAACACAATCCACCGGCAATCGTGATTGCCAGGGGGATTGCAATTTCAGAGCAGGAAACCCCCTTTAAACTACCCCGCCAGGAAAATATTTCAATATATAGGGAAAATCAGAAAATAGTCAAGGGGGCCACCCGTAATCATCGTTTACACGGACCCTGGCAAAGCTGGTATCCGGGCGGGGGGATACTGGATTCGGGTATGCTGAAAAATGGGATTCCTGACGGGGAGTGGAAGCAGTGGAATCTAAACGGCCAGTTAATGGCTATCCGGCATTATGACGCTGATAAAACAGAAAGGGTAAAAAATGAAATGAGGATTAAACATCCTAAACAAAGCGGTTATCCCCTTACGGAGCTATATAGAAAGGACCGGGCTGAGGCCTTGCGATTCCTGTCGGCAGCTTATTCTTTTAAACCAGCAAAAAGGCGTTCAGGTAATTTATCACTACTCGAATTTGTAGAAATAAATCAGGATCCGGGACAGGGTTACCAACCCCCTTTTGAAACCTGCCTGCACCATGGCCTGCTGATGAATTTTTTTGAGTCCGGTGAAGTGAAGGATTCGGGTTATTATAACAACGGCCTTCCGGAAGGTATATGGTTGCACCGGGCAACGGCGGGAGGCAGTTACTGGACAGGAGCCTATAAAAATGCCCGGCGCTGGCAGGAATGGAAAAAATTTTCAGGTTCAGGAAAACTCCTGGTGATCGTATTTTATAACCGCAGGGGAGAACGGGAATGGATGAAGGAAATTAATACCGGCGCGGAATAGATATCGAATTTTACCAATGCAAAGAGGGCCTCCTGCGAAGCCCCCTTTTTATTAATCAAACCCGAAGCACAATAAATACATCAGTTATTGCTGATCACAATTTTTTCAGTCTGCACTATTCCTGTTTGCGTATTCCGGATCAGCAGTGTATAGAAGCCGGGCTGGAGATTAATTGCCTGGAATGTATTACCGCTAACCGATTTCCATTGACGGATTGCGCGACCGCTGACATCGGTAAGTGTAAGATCCCGGATTCCTTCGTCTTCGAACACAATGTTTACTCTTCCATCTGATGAAGGGTTGGGATAAACGATCACTGCATTACTTTGCCCAAATCCTCTTACCGCACGGATATCGCTGAACCTGGCTCTGCCATCCAAATCCACCTGCATTATTCGGTATTGGCTGATGCCGTTATGCGGGTTCAAATCATTATAACTATAGATCAACGGGGCATCGCTATTGCCGGCGACTGCTTTGGAATGGATAAAGTTGACCAGTTGCCAGTTATTGGCACCTATATTTCGCTGCAAGGCAAACCCGCTATTATTGATCTCGGAAGCGGTTTCCCAGCGAAGCATAACGTTTGACCGGTTTGTTCTTTGCGCTGAGAAACTCTTAAAACTTACCGGTAAAACAGAACATTGGGTTGAGGGAATTAAAATAACTCTCGATGCTCCCGATGCCTGTCCCGAAGTTTGCGTTAACAGGATAAACAGGTCCTGGTTGATATTGGCAGAGGGAACAGTTCCACTAATAGAAGTGGTCATTCCGGCGCCTGCTGCAACAGTAAAATCTGTGGTATCCTGGATTAGTGTATCTACTGCCGGAGTAAAATAGCCATCCGCGTTAACATCAGCATATACACGATAATAGCCGTTTAGCGTGGCGCTACTATTATTGGTAATCGTGGCATTAAAGGTGAGGCTGGCGCAATTTACCAGGCCGGCCAGGCTAAGGAACCCTACGGAGTTAAGAATGCTGCAGTTTACACAATGGGCGTTTTGTGCACGGGCAGACTGACTGGACCAAAGATCGGTAGCAAGCACGGTAGGCGTACCACAAGGAACGGGTACACTAACCCGAACACCGTAAAGAATAAAAATAGCCGATCCGTCGGGTTGTATTTCCCTGGTTATCGAATCGGCAGTGGCCATCGGTACACCCGGGTCGGGTGTATAGGTATTCAATAAATAAACGGAATCACCATCATTATTGATCCCGATATTCAAAAATGAATTGACCAGGTCGGCGGACTTCGGTGCACGGATACTGCCATTTCCCGTTGGCTGCCCGTTTACACAATTAAAATAATTGGGGTAATCTGTTAACAGCCAGGTATGGATAAAAATATATTTGTTGCCGTTGTTATTCTCGATCGTAAAACTCAGGTCAAATTCCGCAATACAGGAATCGGGTGGCTGGGGTCCGATCAGGGAAACATTTTGTACATAGATATTCGATACTTCGCACTGCGCCTGCAATCGCGTCATAGATAGGGTAAGAAATGCTAAAAAAAGCCAGGAGCGTAAAACTGTTTTCATGTGTTTTTTATTTTAGGATTAAGTATAGAAATGCCACCTGTACATCGTACAGTTCACTTTCAGAGGGGAGGATAGTTTTTCGGGAGAATTGAGATTTAGCAGGTATGCAATTAAGTATCGTAAAAAACGTACCAGAAAAAATGAACCGGAATACCAGTTGTTTTATCTCATTCAACCCCTGGGATGGGGTATGAATTCTACAAGCCCCGTGCATTTAACTGGACAGTCCCCGGCATAAAATCTAATTCTTGAATATGATTTCGTAAAAAACCGGTCTGTCAGCGCCGGGATCCCAAGGAGGGTTTGCGAATAAAATTCACATATACAGTAACAACTACAATCAGCAGGAAGCTGATCAACGTGACCCGGTCTACCAGTGGAGCTGGAAAATCTTTCCCGCTTATTTTATCCGCAAAGTATTTGATAAAGGAATTAGGCAGATCCGTTTCCCCCAGCTTTTCTTTTACTTCCCATTGCCAGTCTGTAACGGGGCAATAACCCCAGCCAAACCAGACGCCAAGCAGGAACCAGGAAATCAGGGTGGCCGTAAGGAGTACCAGGTGGGCTTTGCGGGTGGAAGGCCAGATCCAGCCCAGCAGGTTAAATCCTACAATTGCCAGGTGAAGAAAGGTATAAAAATAATCCAGCAGGCGAAGCATGGGACAAGTTAGCAAATCGGCGGAACTGGACGGGACACATAAAAAAGAGGCGCCAGGAAACGCCTCCACCCATGATTATAGTCTGCTTGTCTACTGCGGTAACCCGCCGGTTCGGGTACCAGTACTGCTCCATACTGTAATGTTACCGTCCTTGCTATCCTGGGCGCCCATATAAGCAATCCTGACATTATTCCCGTTGTAAATACCCATACGGGCACCTGCTTCAGGTGTAGACAAGCGGAAGGTTTCTTTACCATTATTGGATAAGGAGAAATAACCGCCCCCGTCCTGGGTATAGGTGATCCAGGCCATTTTTTCGCCCACCCGGTTATTGACCCTTACATAACCCGTTTCAGCTGTGGTCACACCACTTTCCACTACTTCCTTTCCCTCCCCGTTAAAAAGGGCCATATAACCCCCGCCCACATCAGTATTGGTTACTTTAAATAGAACATCTCCGCCTTTATCAAACGTGTTGATACCGCCGGCGCCACCGGAACTGGTAAAGAGACTGACCAGCCTCCGGCCGTTTGGCGTAAACGTACTTAATTGCCCGTTGCCGCCTTCCTTATTGATCTCGACAAGTACCCGGTTATTCTCATCCACGACCTGGAATTTCTTAGCCTGTAACAGATCGGGCACTGCATTTTTCTCCCGATCAAATGACATAAATAAAAGACCAAGCCCCGAGATAAAAAGCCCTATAAAGCTGAGTTGGTAAAATTTGATATGCCTCTCGAGCCGTGCGACGCGTTGTTCCAGTTGGTGGTTCATGTTATTATTGTTTTAGTAGTGAAAGAACTTTTGGTGGGTAAAATTATTACCTGGTTTAGGGATGGACAATACCGCCAGCAGGGTAGTATTTAATCCCGGGAAGAAAGGGGTTCATTTTTTTCTTTTCTTTTTTCCCGAAATTCTCCGTACCGGTTTTTTTGACAATGGCTGCCTGGTTGTTTTATTTGATTTCTCCGGTTTTTCGGCCAGGTAGCCGGCCAGTGCATCCAGTTTCCTGTTCCAGAATCGGCTATACTGGTCAATCCAATCAGATACTTCATGAAGAGGTGCCAGATTGACTTCGCAAAATCGTTCTCTTCCTTTTTGATGGATCAGGATCAACCCGCACTCAGTTAATATTTTAATATGTTTTGAAATAGCGGGGCGGCTGATAGGAAATTTTCCGGCCACTGCGTTCAGGTTTAAGGGACCGGGTGCGATCAACTGAATGATGGCCCGCCTGGTGGGATCGGCAATGGCCTGGAAGGGATCTCGTCTCATGAAAAGAAATTATGTAACTACTTGGTTACAAAAATAACCCGGTGGGAGCTGACTAAAAAGTTTACTTCTAAAAGATTGCGTGATGCTTAGCGGGATGCCCTGCTCCTGATATCTTCCAGGTACTGCAAAACCTTTTCCCGGGCAGCATATTGTAAAACAATTTTGTCGTTGAATAAAATGCTGCGAAGCCTGGAATAGAGCCCAACACTTTGTTCAATGGCGCTGATTAATGACAGGGGTTCCAAGCTGGCCATAGTTGCCGCCAACGCTTCCATATCTTCTTCAGCAAATGCCATTTCCGCTTTTCGTACTCCCCGGGGTAATTGCCCGTTCTTAATATGCAATAGCGGTCCCAGCACCATCATCCGCAGAGAGGCCAGGAAGTCATGGGCTTCGGTTAACTCGCCTCTTCCAATTTTCAACAAACCATAATGTATCCATGTCCAGAACCGGTCCTCGATCCATTGGTAATCAGGATAAGGGAATTTGGCCTCTGATTGCTCTAATATTTTTTGCAGCACCTGTTCTTTGTCCAGTAAAATAAAAGGGTTTTCAATTCTTATTGACAGTTCTTGGAGGACCAGGAACTTAAAATCCACATGGAGGAAAGGGTCTTCATATAAACAGATCAGCAATCTCGGTTCTCCCACATGTTCGCCGGTAAAGGCTGCCAGCAGATTTCCAAACCGACGGGCGAATGCTTTCATCTTTACGGGATCGTCAGTCATTTTTTCGCGGGTCACAACGACCAGGTCCAGGTCAGAAAATTCATCCATTTCATTAGTTAGCCAGGAGCCGCCGGCAGCCAGGCCGATCACGGTATCGTCCTGTTCCAGTTCTTTGGCAATTTGAAATGCGAATGCCTCCTGTATCCTGGCTTCTCTTTTATACATAGCCCCTTGGTGTTTTTTAATCCATTGCTTAACAGCCTGCAAATAAATCAATGCTGAGAGGTCCTGCATTTCATGCTCCTGCAGCATTCAGATCTACCAACCTTATTTGAAGCCAAGATAATAAGGAGCAGGGCAGGCTGGTGTTGCAGCCATAGTTATAATGAACCTTAATAAAACAGCCTGCCTGCCTAAAAGGAAAAAATCAGTGCACGGCATGTGCCGTGTCAGTTAATGTATAGCCCAATTGAAATTGCAAACCCAGGAAATCAAAATTGTTCCATGCTTCGGCAATTTTTTCATCCCGGATTTTTATCTGGGTCATACCGGCAAAGTTCACATCGCGGCCGGATTCCCTGTGACGGGCCGTTACGATACAACGGGCTGATTCCATATTCTCTTCGCAGATCACATTTTCTACGTGGACATGGATGTTTTCGTATTGCCGCCGGAAATCATCATAAAAAAGTTTAAAACCTTCCAGGCCATTAATGCCATGCGGCTGCGCTTCGGTAGCGAGTCCATGAACGATCAGGTCAGTATTGGCTAATGCATCAATGGCCTCCCGGCGGCCATTGTTCCAAACCTGCTGGAACCAGCGATAGGTAAGGGTGGTGCTTGGCGGGCGCATATAAAAGATTTAAAGGTGAATAAAAATGACCTTTCGCCAGGGTATTGATTGATACAAAGGGGAGGGAGAATTACGATACTGAAGTTAATAAAAAATTGGCGCCGGTTGTCAAAAATTTACCTGTTTATCCACATCAAGATCCGTATGGCAGCTATTGCAACGCCTAACCAGCAAGCGGTAATTTTTCATGGCGGCGGCGGTATCATTTCCCTTTATGGCTTTGTCAATTGACCGCAAGGGTGTTTTTAGTCTTTTCCTGTAGGTGTAGGAAAACGGGTCCCTTAATTTACGATGCTCCCGGAAAGTGTTGGCCATCACCTGCAACAGGCTGTCGGTACCGTCCAGCAACCATTGCGCGTCTTCCAGGCGACCTGAACGGATCATATCTCCCAGGTTTTCCTGGTAAATACGTAGGTCCATCATAGTTTGGCCCAGGTCTTCCATGGTCGTCTCACTATTTGAACGGCAGGAGATTAAAAAGAATGTGGTATAAAAAAAAGCAATAAAAGCAATTTTCATTTATAACACATTTACCGGCAATATAAATTTTTTGAACCGGAAAGAAAGGGGTAAATCCGGTTCCATAAGTTGGGGTAATGTCCGAAAATTCCTGAACATCTTTCTTCCCTGTATCCCGGACTTATTTCATTCGTGGGTTTTGAAAGTTACCGTATAGGGTTTAAGCGGGTAACCATCAGTTGATTTAAAACTGGCATCCGTAATGATAAATTCATAATCATTACCAGGTTTCAGGTTGAGCGTAAGTGTTAAACTTGTAGTATCCTCTGAATAACCCACAACCCCCGTAATGGGGTAATGATCTTTGCCTTTTGGACCCATTTTAATCGAGTAATGTTTGGGGTTCATAGGTTTTGAAAATACAATTTTCAATTCTTTCAAACCCGGGTCTACCAAAGTATTCCCGCTGCCAAAAGGTTCAACACGCACTACAAAAGGTCTGTTGGTTTCAAAACGGGCCAGCAGTTCCGTTTTATCCAGGGGTTGCGGATAGTAACGGGATGCAGTTAAAAAATTTTCCACCGCCAGGGTGTCTGAATAATTCAGTTCAATGATATCCCGGATCGCCTTCTTTTTATCAGCTGCCTGCTGATAGTATGAATGACAAATCGCATAACCCATAAAATAGCCAAGATCGGCCACTGTTTTTGCATTGGCCCCGTTGTATAACCAATTACTATAACTCGTGGTGAATAATTCATTTTTAAACTGTTCTTTTAATTCTTCCTGGTGTTCACGGCCATAGCGTATATAATTTGTCTGCATGGGCTTTCCCATAACGAGTTCCGTAATAAAGTCACAGGCACCTTCTTTGATGCACTGTCCGAGTAAAGTACGGGGCTCGCCCCGTTGCTGGGTATGAACATATTCGTGGATATTCAGCGGAACAATATTATCGGTGTTTTGGTCTTTAAAAACATTTGCCAGCCATTTATCAGGAAATTCATTTACTACGGTAGCTGCATCCCCAGTAGCAATTTCGGTTCCGATCAGTACCATATTTCCCATGGTCGTGCCACCGGAGCGCAAGCCACCAACAGTAAAATACATGCGGGCTTCTTTGAGTTGGGGATAGAGTTCTTTAAAGCGGCTAATACTGGATTCAATTTCTCCCGCCTTTGATTTAACGGAAAGGGTATTGGGCCTGATTGATCGCCAAAAGGCAGGATATCTATTAATCAGTTTGACCCAAAGTGGCCCCGAATAATCGCGTAGCTGCATAAATGCCCGCAAACCTTCACTGCCTTTATCGATATAGAGCGACTGTATAAAAAAAAGTTGCCTGGCAGAATCCTTCGTTGTCTGAATACTGTCAAAAGCTATCCAGAAATTATCAATATCAGTAGTGACTACGGTGGGTTGACTACCCTGGCCATATACCGCCGGTTTAAAGGATAGAAGGAAAAAAAATACAATAATGGATTTAAACATACTGCTTAGGTTATTGATTCCGGATACCGGTTAAATTAACGATCCTGGACCCCTTCAAAATCAAAATGCCTTAACTTCTTTTTGAATACTGGTCTTATCTCCATTTTTCACATATTTCTCCAGCCAGGCAAACTGTTCAGCCAGGGTATGCAGGATATTTTCCCGGCCGGCATAGCCATGACTTTCATAAGGCAGGTTCACATACCTGACCGTACCACCATGACCCTTGATAGCATTGAACATCCTTTCGCTTTGTATGGGATAAGTGCCCGTATTATTATCCGCATCACCATGGATCAGCAGTAAAGGTGTCTTGATCTTGTCGGCATAGTTGAAGGGGCTCATATTGTAATAGACCTCGGGAGCCTGCCAGTAGTTACGGTCTTCATTCTGGAATCCAAAAGGAGTGAGGGTACGGTTATAAGCACCGCTGCGTGCAATACCCGCTTTAAAAAGATTGGTATGCGCCAGCAGGTTGGCGGTCATGAATGCACCATAACTATGTCCACCTACTGCCATCCTGTTTTTATCGCCTACCCCCATTGAATCGAGTACATTTACCGCAGCCTCAGCGTTGAGTTTTAACTGTTCAATGAAATTGTCATTTGGTTTTTTATCCTTACCGGTTGCTACGATCGGCATTTCAGCATTATTCAGGACAGCATACCCTTGTGTAACATAAAATAGGGGGGAGCCACCTGCCAGTAAGGTGAATTTATGTTCGCTTCCCCTTACCTGGGCAGCATCAGCTGCGGAATTATATTCTATGGGATAGGCCCAGATGAGCACCGGCAATTTCCCATCGCGTTTTGCATCATAACCTTTGGGCAGATAGAGATCACCTGTAAGGGTTACACCGTCGGCTCTTTTGTATTTTATTTTTTGTTTTTCCACTCCTTCCAGTTGAGGGTAGGGGTTTTTAAAAAAAGTGATCTGCCGGTCAGCGATCCGGAGCTTCAGGTTTTTAATCCAGTAATTGGGCATTTCTTTTTCCGTTTCCCGCTTGGTCAGCAATTGCAGTTTGTCAGCATCCAGCACCCATTGTACCGTTTCAAAACTTCCAGGCTGGCTGCGCCAGATAACCTCCTGTTTTTTATTCACCATGTCAAAACTGGCAAGGAAAGGAAGATCTCCCTCCGGCGAACTGCCGGTCGTATTATTCATCAGGATCTTATTGCCATTATCAAGGGTATTGATCACCTCCCGTCCATATTGGTTTTTATGTGTAACAGGGTTGCCCGGATTATTGTAAGCATCCGTACTGTTACGCGTAATAAGTTTTTCTAAATCTCCTGTAACAGGATTATACCGGTCCAATTGAACAAGTTGTTTGCCCGAAAGGCCTTCGGTTACCAGGGCCAGGTTTTTATCCCCCCAGGTAGTGGAACGATAGCGCATTTTCGTTTTAAACAGTTCCCTGGCCTCAGCTGTGAAAGGTGCGGAAAGGGCATACACAGCATCCCTGTATTCCACATTCTTTTTAATCAGACCGCTGTCTAATGGCATGCACCAAACAATGGTGGCAGGCTCATCATCCCGCCATTCAAAACCACGGGGCACGAATTGTACATTATCATTTCCGCCTGGCGCTGTTTCAATCGAAGGCAGGTCGGCCAATAGTTTAA
>DASUMO010000179.1:0-4578 GCA_036277695.1 Chitinophagaceae bacterium | reverse complement strand
CTGGCATTTGAAGAGGTTGAACAATAGTTAACTATTGTTCAACCTCTTCAAATGCCAGACTATATCAAAATAGGAAAACTAGTCGCCGTTCACGGGTTAAAAGGAGAATTGTTGCTGAAACATACCCTGGGTAAAAAAACTTCGCTGAAGGGATTATCTGCCGTTTTCGTGGAAGAAAAGAAAAATGCATTCCTGCCCTGGTTTATCGAATCTTCCAAAATCAAAACAGACGATGAATTACTACTGAAATTCGAAACCATTGACAGCCGGGAAGCTGCGGTTCGCCTTAGTCAAAAAGAAGTATGGTTGCCCGAAACGGATTTCAAAAAATTCGCCGCCCGGTCGGCCCCAGCCAGTTTACTGGGGTATACGATTTTCAATGAAGATGAAAAACTGGGGGAAATCCTGGAAGTCATTGAACAACCCCATCAATTGCTCTGTCGCATCGATGTCCAGTCCAAAGAAGTGCTGATCCCGCTGAATGAAGAATTTCTCCAAAAACTGGATCACCGGAAAAGGCAAGTTATCGTCAGGCTGCCGGAAGGGCTGATGGATATTTACCTGTAACACTCCTCAATGCTGACATCGTATTATCAATTTGCACAAAATGCCTTTGTTTATGGGCGACGAGAAAACGGAATGTATCGCCCAGCTTTAACCGGATCAATTTTGAAATGGAAACCGGCGTCCGGATGGCGCCTATATTTTTTTCTCTTGCCTTTTCCAGCAATTCCAATAAGTATTGCTGCTGATCAATAAAAGTATTGATTACGGGAAATGCATCCAGGTATTGACCCGGGCGGTGGTTTTTGGGGGATTGCATTTTACGGGCAATTTTCCCGTCATCGCCGGGTTTCATCAGTTTGGTAAAATAATCGCCCAGCCAACCCGGGGTATAATATTCGGTAGCGGAACGGTTCTTCTGCAGGGATCGCTCAATTGCCAGCAAGTAATAACGATCATAACTGTTCAGGTGCTCAATCACCTGGATCACACTCCATTTCCCCGGGGCAGGTTGTTGCAGCAATAACGCGGGATCCACTGCTTTCAGGTAAGTGGCCTGCATGATCACCGCGCGCAGGTCGGATTGAAGTTCATTGATCAGATCCTGGCTTCTGTATTTTTTCATGGCTTTAATTTTCATCAAAGCTAGTAGCAGCCTGCCCGGAAAATCTTGGCAAAAACCAAGATTTTGCAATTTGTTAAGTTATATCCTGACGGTGCCCATCAGCTTGCTGAACGTAGTCGCATCGATTCCCAGGTAAGAGGCCAGGTATTTATGAGGGATGATCTGCAATACATGCGGGCTCCGCTTCAATAAGGTCCTGAATTTTTCCTCGGCACTAAAACATTGCAGTTCAATCTGTCTTTCCAACACGCCTTTGAGTACGAAACTGGTGAGCTGGAGTACCATGCGCTGGATATTGGGGTATTGCTGCATCAGCTCATCAATCTGCTTATAAGTGGTGCGTAAAAAACGACTGGTTGTTAAGGTCTCGAGGAAGAATTTGGATGGAGTCTGGGTGAGGAAAGAATCGGCAATCCCTGAAAAGGAAGGCGGGTACATGAAAACAATGGTGGCCTCCTGTTTGTCATCCCCGATATAAAAGCCCCGTTGAATTCCTTCCAGTACGAAATAGAGATATTTCTCGGTTTCCCCGGCAACGGTTAGTATTGTTTTTCGCCGGCATTCAAAAGGCTGCCAGATAGAAAGAAGCCGCTCCTGCTCCTCCGGCTTTAAAGGGTAGATAGAGCTTAAAAATTGCTGCAGCACTGTCGTATCCATTTCATTTATTTAAAATCTGACCGGATAAATTCCGCCAGCAATTTCATCCTGTAATAAAGATTACTGAGCATCATCCCTACATTGTTTTTCGCTTTTTCCACGCTGTTCCCGTTCATTTTCTTGATATTTTTTAATTCCTCTATTTTCTCATCTATTTTATCTACCAGCCGCTCTGCATCCCATCCCCTGTATTTTTTATTCCTGTCATCTAACACATGGTAGGGTTCTATCACGCCAGCTTTCAACTTCTTGAATTTAAAATTACCACGGATTGCCTCCTTGATGGCCTCATTCGAAAGCATATCTATCATCACATCCTCGGATACCGCATTGAGATAGGCATTCTTAAAAATATTCAGGTTATTCCGGAGTTCGCGGAGCAGCTGTTTTTTTAATATATCATTGGTCTTTCCTTCTTTATTGAGAAATGTAATCAGGTCCTTCAGCGGCCCGATCCCTGTCTTAAGCCATTCGAGGTTCATGGACCAAATATAGGAGAATGGTGGAAGAGTGATTGAACCAGCGTTGAACCCCGGTTGAACGGTAATTTAAAGATGGCTTAAAGGGTCAATGAATAATAATTCCAGTATTTGCCGTTTGCTTTTTAACTTTTACATTTTGCATTTTCATCGCTGCAATCCTGAACCCTGTAACTTTGCCAGGTGCCTTCTGCTCCCCGTTATATTGCTCATTTTGACCTGGATTCTTTCTTTGTATCGGTAGAGATCCTGAATAATCCCTCGTTGAAGGGGAAGCCGGTACTTGTAGGCGGGTATGAGCGGGGCGTGGTGGCTGCCTGCAGCTACGAAGCAAGGAAATACGGGATACAGTCAGCCATGCCGATGAAAAGAGCCCTGCAGCTCTGCCCCCATGCTATCGTTACCAATAGCAGCCGGGCTGATTATAGCCGGTATTCCCGCTGGGTTACAGAACTGATCGCTTCAAAGGTTCCCTCGTTTGAAAAAGCAAGTATCGATGAGTTTTATATTGACCTCACGGGTATGGATAAATTTTTTGGCGTGAGCAAATACACCCGGGAATTGAGACAACTGATCAAGGATGAAACCGGCCTGCCCATCTCCTGCGGGCTTTCCTCAGCCAAATTCATCAGCAAGATGGCGACCAACGAAGCAAAGCCCAATGGCTTTTTAGAAATTCCGCAGGGCAGGGAAAAAGAATTTTTATGGCCACTGGGCATAGAAAAGATAAACGGGGTCGGTAAACAGACCGAACAGCAGCTAAAAAGTTTTGGGATCTATACCATCGAGGATATAGCCCGTACACCCATTGAACTGATGGAACGTTATGCCGGTAAATGGGGAGAATCCTTATGGCATAAAGCATGGGGTATTGGTTCTGCAGAAATAGCGACTGACTGGGAACAAAAAAGCATGAGCCATGAAAATACGTTTGATAAAGATTATACCGACCTGGATTTCCTGCATGCCGAATTGGTAAGATTAACAGAAAAAACTGCCTATTCATTAAGAGAAGATGAAAAACTGACTGGTTGTGTGACTGTCAAGATCCGTTATTCCGATTTTGAAACAACCTCCCGCCAGGAAACTATTGATTATACCGCCCTGGATGATTTACTCATAGCCAAGGTGAAGGATCTCTTCAATAAATCCTGGCAAAAAGGAAGACCAGTGCGCCTGTTGGGTGTCCGTTTCAGCCAGTTTATTCCCTTCACGATGCAAATGAGTTTATTTGATAATAACCTGGAAAAATTAAACTTGTATAAGGCGGTGGATAATATAAAAAATCAATTTGGTAGTGATATGATCTCGAAAGCGGCCGCTTCTTCTATGTCAGAAAGTTCAAGTCAGCATACTACCCGCCATAATAAAAAGAAGCAGGCGGAATAATCAATCCACAATTTTAATATCGGGTGTGTCCCATCGCTTTGTATCTGGTGATGCTTTTCCAAAAACATTTTGATTGCCGACCCGGTTCAGGATCATTCAGACAATACTCAATGTCCTGAGTAAGCAATTTCACCCAAAAAAATTTTTAATAATTTTTCACTTTTATATCCCAATCAATAATTGATTTTTAAATCCGGGGTATCATTATCAACATTTGTTGTCCCGGCCATATATACAGCCAAAGAACTAGTGTCAACCAAAAACCCATAATTACTTGTTTGAGATCCGTAAATTGCTTCCTCCCAGGTATTGGTATTATCTCTTTTAATGAAGACACGGAAGGTGGTGATACCGGCAGGCAGATGACTATATGGATGGGGAATTTCTACCCAGCAACCCCACCAGCATTGCCAGTTCAGATCATAGAAAATTATTTCATTCGCATATATATTATTGACCGTAACAGTTGTGGTGTCTTTATCAAATTGTCCCAGGGAATCAGTCACAGTTAATTCAAATTGATAAACACCCTCCGCAAGATCTGTTGCCTGTGCCTGTATTAAATTTGCATTCACTATATTAAATGATAAAGGCCCTGAAATTTTTTTCCATTGCCAGCCAATTATTCGTCCATCAGGATCATTCGATGCAGAGCCATCCAATAAAACGCTGTCCGTAGGCAGTGTCACAACCTGATCAGCTCCTGCTACTGCAACGGGAGGTTTATTAGTACCTGCCAACGTATCCGGGGGGCAAGTTTCGCATAACGGTTTTCTGCAGGAGGAAAAAATAAAACTAACAGCTAGTAAGGCTAAAGTCGCTGTTTTAATTAAGTGTTTCATATACTCTTGTTTTGACACAAGCGGTGAAAGAAAACAGTGTTGAAAAGGGTTTAATTCATCACCTTATTCCTCCCTGAAAGCA
>DASUMO010000178.1:0-9714 GCA_036277695.1 Chitinophagaceae bacterium | reverse complement strand
AAGACTGGCGGACCAGGTCCGGCTACTCATGCCCGTCTTTTCTGCTTATATCCCTTCACCAGGCACTAATACTTGGCTGATACAACAAAGGTTCCCCAATTGCCACCGCTTTCCGCATATTCTCCCACGCCATAGACCCGGTTGGCATCTGAGCCATCGCGGCCAATTCCGAAATAATCCCCGAAACGGCCCGAGAGATGCGCACTTTCACCGGCTTTGATCAGTACACTGCTTTCCATATCATTGAGTGGAGCTGCAGTTCTACGACCGGTAAGCCGGCAGCATGCAAACTCCGTAGCACTGCTGCGGCTGAATAACATGAAGGCATTACAACGCAGATCCGTTTGAATGACCGGGAAAAAATAATAGGAACCTTTTTGACCAAAGGCATTTTGCTGGATCACTTTTTTGGTCGGTACATCGATTTCATACCATTGTGCCGCGCAGCGGGCTTCGGTATCGCCCTGCCAGCTGATCCTTGTATTATGACAGGTCCAGATCCTTTTATTCGTACCAGCATGCTGGTAAATGGCATTCAGTAAACGATTATCATTGGTAGCTATGGGGGTGGCGCTGCCTTTTTGCCTGGCCTGCGGAGGAAGATCATAACTCTTGCAGGCGATACTGTTCTTTGTAAGTACAGGAGTTCCTCCCGACCATAGAGCCAGGGGGTTGCTAATGGTCCATAATGTCATCTTGTTCCCGTTTCCCCAGAGATTATTTACCATATAACCGGGGCCGGGACCGGCGCCGCGGAAATGGCAACAGGGCTGAACCGTAAAGGCCAGGCTGCCATCCGGGTTTTTCAGATTCCAGAAATCAAACCATCTTACTGGAGTTCCTGCGTATACTTCTGATTTATTCAGGATCCTGAGCTTGGCATACTGGAAATTGTTTCCTTTGAATTGGTTCATGCCAATATAGATTGCCTGGGCATCAAAACCGAGCATGGGATAGTCCATCCAGTTATCTGTAGCAGTATTTCCGTCACGGGCTGCATCGAGCGCATAGACCCACCAACCACCCATTGGATCGGTAGTTTTTGAAACGGCCACCCCGCACCAGCTACGTTGGGGGCTGTTTTGGGTGGCGGCAACGATCATAATATAACGCTGGCTATAATGATCCCAAGCCAGGCGCGGATCGAAAACCTTTACATTGGTTTGATTGGGCAGCACATTTGAGAAGAAAGTATTATAAGCCCGGCGGCTCAGCATACTCCCTGTTTTATTATAGATCCTGAATTCACTGTTCACTCCAACCAATACATGGCTGGGCCCGGCTGCACAAACACAATCAGGAGGTATCCAACCGGTTGAAGGAATCGTTTCGAATTTGGATACTACGGCCGGGGCCATGGCCTGTGGCCCGGCAACCAGGGGGCTATCATCTTCGGGCAGATCATCCATGACTGCTTCCAGTGCGAGAACATCTTCATCCGTATCGCCAATCTCGCTGTCATCAGCCGCAGCCAATGATTGCATGGATCCCCGGTCCATTTTTTCCGCTTGCTGAATCAACGATTTATATTCAGACATGCTAACCGGGTATTTATTGGTTTTCCAGGAAGGCCTGCGCACATCCGTGTTGATCAGGCTCGCTAAACTTTCCGGACCCATTGCCTCGGGATCAAAAGACCCCGGCGACATGGTCCGTTCCGTGTAGGCGCCCGCGAATTTCATATCATGTGTAGCGCCACTGGTTTTGGTAGTGCTCTTTTTTTTTGCCACTTTTTTCTTGGCGGCTTTTTTCTTGGTTGCCATGGTATAAGGTTTATGGTGTTTAGAAAATTGAATACATAATGGAGAAAATCACGATTGAATTTGAGCAAGTGCTTCTTCACAGAGCAGCAGGACATCAAACCTGCTAACAGACAGTAATAATCTTTTCTGACCCAGGGCGATATTGGAATCTTTGGCAATCCCTTCCCAGAATGACTCCAGGTCTTTTTGTGTTTTTATTTTTTTTAAAGTAGTGCCATCCAGTAAACCGGTTTGAAGCGCCGCGATGATTACCTGTCCCACCAACTCCTTTGCCTCTTTTAGGCGGTTCTCGGTTTGAACTATATCCTGTCGCAGCATTTCCGCCAGGGACTGCAGGCAACGAAACATGATAGAGGATTGCATCGTATGCCGGCCGGTTACCAGTTTTTCCAGGCTTAAAGGATGGATTCCCCTCATGGCCGTATTCAACTCAGCCTTCAGGGTAATCGAGTTGTTCTCCCTTGCCGGGTAACCCTGGTCATGATAAACCTGTACTGATTCATCCAGCAATTGCGAAAGTGCTGTACCCGTATCAAAATCCTGGCGATTGTATTTTCCCAATACCTCAATCAGCCTGGTATTGAGCTGGTCCAGTTTTTCCTTTTCATGAAAAATAAATTTCTGCATTGCTTACTATTCAAATTCTGCGACCCGGGTCAGGTTTCCCTCATCATCCTTCATACTCTTGATATATAAACCCTCCTCCGTGATTTTCGCACAGATGCTGAACACCGATATTTCCGAGCTATCATTTTTAACGGCCTGTGTTTCGGGATTCACTAACAGGTTTTCGATCTTGCTTTTGGTAATGACTGTGTTCCGGCGGATCTCGGCAATCACTTCTTCCCTCACCTGGTTATAGAGTTCGTTATTGGGATTTTGTTGTTTATAATCCTGCAGCAATTGTTGCTCTTCAATTTTCTTATTGAAGATCTCGGCCCATTTCACGTCCACGATATTTTCAGGAGTAGAAGGATCATCGTTATCTATTAACAGGTTGTAGAATTCCAGGATCAGTCCTTCAGCGGAATCCGCTTCCAGCCGCTGCGGACCCCTGCCGATCCCGATCCGGTTATTGAGCCGGATATTTTTGATCATATTGATATTCCTGACGATAGTAAAATCATTATTCACCCCGCTCTTCTTGATCTTGATCGCATTAATCGCATTATTCACCTTGGCGAGAATAAAGGTTTTAAAACTCTCTACCGGCATCACGAAACTCAGCGCATTGGTAAACTTGGCGCCTGCAATGATCACGGGTACGCGGATCTCCATTTCCGGAATTTTAAAGCGGGGTACCGAAAAGCTCTGGAGAATTTCATCCTTCGAATAGATCTCGGCAATTTCTTTAGCCACCCGGTCTGCATGATCCCTTGCCCGGGTAATCTCGGAGAATATGAAACCCATGTAATCTGCCAGCGTAATATTTGTCATATAAGACTTTTAGGAGAGTAAGCGGAAAATGGAAAAATGAACGCAGGCAACCAGGAGAGTTGAGACCTGCGTTCGCTAAAATGAACGAGTATGCGGAGTCCGGGAAGTCCTTATGCGGCCAGCATGCCTAATATTTTTTCCAGGCCCGCGGGAATTTCATCCTGCACAGCCTTGACATTTATATTCAATGCATATTCTTTCTCCACTTTTACACCCGTGGAAGTTTGGCGCTGGTAAGATGCCGAGACCTTAAAACTCACCGGTCCCCAGCCCCCCTTCACTTCGGCATTGATACCAAGCTTATCGGAAACGGAAGAAGTTTCCACCGAATTGAGTTTGACGTTGAAATTAATGATGGCATGCTCGATACGCAGGCTGGGTATGGGTAACATCGCCAGCAGCGGGATACGGATATTCACTTCTTTATTGACTTCTTTGCCCTCTGCATCCACATCTTTTCGCTTATGCGAAAAATCCACCATCACGAGTTCTTTTTTACCATTCCCGTCTTCCGTAAATCCGACCTGGTTGATAAAATTCACCGTTGCGATCGAAGAAGCCACCTGGGCATCCACACAGGCCTGCAAGGGGCCACCGATCATTTTCTTGAAATCAATATTATTCAGTTCCGACGTCAGGTTGGTAGAAGGGGCCAGTGTTTGAGGCCCAAAAGAATCCTTGATAAAGCTGACCGTGCTTTTCAGGGTTTTGATCGCTTCCTCCTTGCTGAGTTTATTCATGCTGGCGGGAGTTTTGGGAAGAGCGGCCAGTGTTTCCTGTAATTTGTCGGGGATTTCAACTTTGGGGCGGGTAGCACGGCGGGACGCCGTTTTGGTAGCAGTTTTTGTAGCCATGATTGTAGGTTTAATGGTTAATGAACCAGGTTGAAATGGTGCTACCAGGCAGGGGATAACCTTGTTTGAACTATTCAGTAAAAAGGAAAAAATAGATGAATCTACTGTCCGAATGAACCAGCAAGTTAACGGGGACCAAAACAAAAGTCAATACCACTTTCGTGTACTTTTTAACCGGGATTCCATTTTCCAAAGATTTCTTCCACTTTCTGAAAGCGGTAATCAAATATGTTTTGCAGTTTCTTTTTTACAAATAAGGAATTTGCCAGGTAACCCAGCAACCAGCCCGGGTTTTTATAATGTATAATATCCGTCATTTCAACCCCGCCGGGTATAGCCCGGAAATGATGCTGGTGATGCCATAAAACATAAGGCCCTTTACGCTGTTCATCCACGAAAAACTCATTCTCTTTTACATGCGTGATTTCCGTCATCCAGTAAACAGAAATGCCAAGCAAGGGCTTTACTGTGTATTCAATGATCTGTCCGGCATACATTCGATCACCATGATTTTTGGAAATAACAGTAAAACCCATAGTAGCGGGGGTAATCGTCTGTAAATTTGCAGGGTTGGAAAAAAAATCCCAGGCCTGTTCCAGGGATACCGGGATTTGCTGAATGGTTTTTATCGAATGAACACCCATATTTTAGATTAACTTGTTTAATAACCCCCGGGGGGATTAAAAGTTTGTTACCCATGTCATTTTATAAAGAGAAGTTAGAAAAAAAATTCCGCGAAGAATATGAGAGGCTGAATGAACACCAGCGCAGGGCCGTTGATACGATTGAGGGGCCCGTCATGGTAATTGCCGGTCCTGGCACCGGTAAAACACAGATACTGGCAAGCCGGATTGGAAAAATCCTGCTCGATACCGACGCCTCTCCGCAGAATATCCTTTGCCTTACCTATACTGATGCCGGGGTGGTGGCGATGCGGAAAAGATAGCTGCAGTTCATCGGGCCCGATGCCTATAAGGTCAGCATTTATACGTTTCATGCTTTTTGCCATGATGTGATCCAGGAAAATCTCTCCCTTTTTGAAAAGACCGCGCTGGATCCCATATCAGAGCTGGAAAAGATTGAAATGTTCAAACAACTGATTGATGCTTTTCCCAAAAATCACCCGCTCAAAAGATACCGGGGCGATGTATATTTCGAAGTTAAAAACCTGCAATCCCTATTCAGTACCATGAAGAGGGAAGGCTGGACACCGGCTTTTATCATTGAAAGTATTGATGCTTACCTGGCCGCCCTGCCCACCCGCGAGGAATTTATTTATAAGAAAAAGTATAAAGAGTTCCAGGCCGGGGATCTGAAAAAAGACCGGATTGAAGAAGAAAGGGAGAGAATGGATAAACTGCGGGCCGCAGTGGGGGAATTCGATCGCTTCCAGCAACTGATGCGCCAGCGCAACCGCTATGATTTCGATGATATGATCAATTGGGTGATCCGGGCTTTTGAAGAAAATAAAAACCTGCTCGCCAATTACCAGGAACGCTACCAGTATATCCTGGTGGATGAATACCAGGATACCAGCGGTACACAGAACCGCCTGGTGGAATTGCTGATCAGTTATTGGGATAAACCCAATGTTTTTGTAGTGGGTGATGATGACCAGAGCATCTATCGCTTCCAGGGCGCCAACGTTGAAAACATGCTGCAGTTTGCCAACAGTTATAAAGATGACCTGTTCACGGTAGTATTGACCAATAACTATCGTTCCTCCCAACCGATACTGGACGTTTCGAAAACCCTGATCGACCGGAACAGGGAACGATTAATTAAACAGATCCCCGGGTTGAGTAAGGACCTGTTGTCGGCCAATAAACAGATCCCGACTTCCCTGCATCCCCGCATTTTTGAATATGAATCCCAGCGCCAGGAAATGATCGGAATCGCCAAACAGGTTCAGCAACTGGTGCAGCAGGGTACGCCTGCCGGGAAAATTGGTATTATTTATAAGGAAAATAAATATGGTGAAGAGCTGGCCCAGTATTTCAAATTACTGGGTATCCCGGTATACAGTAAACGGCATTTGAATATTCTCGAATTGCCCCTGGCCAAAAAGATCATCCTCCTGATGAAATGGCTGTCGGCCGAACACGATATTCCCTATGGCGGCGACGAGATGCTTTTCGAGATCCTGCATTTCGACTGGTTCGTTATTCCACCGTTTGAAATAGCCAAACTCAGCATTGAAACGGCTGAAAAAAAATTAAGCGACCCCAAAACTTCCATCCGGCAATTATTGAGTGAAAAATCCCAGGCACCTGCCAGGGACCTGTTCAGCACAGGTTTGCACAGCGGGTTAAAACATGCTTCGCAGGTGCTGGAAAAACTTTTGGCTGCCGTACCCAATTATACCCTGCAACAATTATTTGAGACGATTATCCGGGAAGCCGGTGTATTGGGACGCATTATGCAAAACCCCGACAAACACTGGCAATTACAAATCTTAGCAGGGCTTTTTGATTTTGTAAAAGATGAAACCCATCGTAATCCAATGCTCAACCTGCCACAATTGGTGGGGCTGATTGAACTCATGGAAAAAGAAGATATCAGTTTACCGCTGGTACAGGTGAGTGGCAGCGATAAAGGTGTTAACCTGTTGACCGCCCATGGCTCCAAGGGATTGGAATTCGAATATGTATTACTGGCCGGTTGTAATTCCAGTTTTTGGGAAAAGAAACGCAAACCCGGGGGAGGATATAAATTGCCGGATACCATGTTCGCTACTTTATCTTCCGGGGCAACAGATGATGAAGAACTGCGTCGCTTGTTCTTTGTAGCCATCACCCGGGCCGAACAACATTTATTTATCTCCTACAGCAAATTCAAGAATGATGGAAAAGAACTGGAACCTTCTATGTTTATTGCTGAAATTCTCGACCAGCACCAGCTGCCGGTAGAGAAAATAATTTTGGATATGGATGTGATCGCTGAATTTTCCGCCCTTCAGTTTGGGGATGCGGAAGCGCCGGAAATCGAAAAGATAGAAGAAGATTTTATCAACCGGGTGCTGGAGAAATTCGTGATGAATGTCACAGCGCTGAACAATTATCTTAAATGCCCGCTGGAGTTTTATTACCGGAACCTGATCCGTATCCCATCGCCCAAGAATGAAGCCACAGAGTTTGGCTCAGCTGTACACCATGCCCTGGAGCAACTTTTCCGGAAAATGCAGGCCAGCGATACCGAACAGTTTCCCCCCAGGCAGGAATTCATAACCGATTTTGAATGGTATATGCAGCGGCATCGTGAGAGTTTTACCCGCGAACAATTTACCCGGCGTATGGAATACGGGCAGGAAGTACTGGCGAATTATTATGATAAATATATTCAGCAGTTCAACAAGATCGTTGCCATAGAACGAAATATCAGGAACGTTGTGGTACAAGGTGTACCGATCAAGGGTAAACTGGATAAACTGGAATTTGATGGGAAGGCAGTGAACGTGGTGGATTATAAGACCGGTGACCCTGACAAAGCCATTCCCAAATTAAATGGTCCTTCGGACAAGGACCCTCAGGGTGGTGATTACTGGCGGCAGGCTGTATTCTATAAGATCCTGGTGGATCATTATGAATCTAAAAACTGGAAAGCTGTCAGCACCGAATTTGATTTTATTGAACCGGATAAAAAGAAAAACTACCGGAAAGCCAAACTGCTGATAACTCCGGCTGATATTACTACGGTTACCCAACAGATCCTCTCCACCTGGCAGAAAATCCAGGACCGGGATTTCTATACCGGCTGCGGAAAGGAAGACTGTCATTGGTGCCAGTTTGTTAAAACAAACCAGCTGGCCATTACACCCCAGGAGATAGAGGAAGAGGAAGAACAATAATGCGGTTATTAAACTAATATTATGATTTTACAATCCCTAAAGCTGCTAAGTTTGCAGCCTTAGCCCTTACCATGAGCGCCAGCAGGATCCTTTTTATATTTTCCATACTATTTATCATCGGTACCAGTATAATCAGTGGACCCGGCTGTGCCAATATCGTCCCTCCTTCAGGAGGACCCAAGGATTCCCTGCCACCCTTATTAAGGAAGGCGGAACCTGGCGACTCGACACTGAACTTTACCGGCACAAGGCTGAGCTTTACATTTGATGAATATGTAGAGATCCAGAATATACAGCAGGAATTACTGGTCTCCCCTACGCCCCGGAATACACCGGTCGTTAACTGGCGACTGAATACGGTGACTGTCCGTCTCCGGGATAGTCTCGAACCCAATACTACGTATACGCTCAATTTCGGGAATGCGATCAAGGATCTCAACGAGGGAAATGTACTCAAGGATTTTAGCTATACATTTTCAACTGGTTCTTACCTCGATTCCCTGAAGTTAAGAGGTAATGTGGTGCTGGCTGAAACGGGGAAAACGGATACCACGATGATTGTCATGCTACATAGTAATGGAGCTGATTCTGCAGTGGTCAATGAAAAACCGCGTTATGTCGCCAAACTGGACAGCAAAGGTGGTTTTGTTTTCAATAATCTTCCTCCCAGGACTTATTATTTATACGCGTTAAAAGATGAAAGCGGGGCAAGGCGTTATATGAACGATAAACAATTATTCGCCTTTGCCGATTCGGCGGTGATCATCTCTGATACCATCAAACCGGTTACGCTTTATGCTTATTCCCGCCAGCCTGCACCAGCAACAACGGCCCCGCCCGTTTCTATAAGCCCCGGGGGCAGGATTCCAAGGGGACAACAGTCAACCGATCGAAGGTTGAAATTCACCACCAATCTTGTTAACGATCAGCAGGACCTGCTGGGTAGTTTTATACTGAGTTTTGAACAACCGCTTCGCTCATTCGATTCCAGCAAGCTTTCATTATTTACAGACTCAACTTTTGCACCGGCCCCCGCTTTCCGATTCTTAAAAGATAGTACCAATCGCCAACTGGTATTGGAACATAGCTGGAAAGAAAATACCCTTTATCACCTGGTCCTGGACAAGGATTTCGCCGAAGATTCCAGCGGGAAAAAATTATTGAAGACTGATACACTCAGCTTTCGTACCAGGAAATTCGCGGAATACGGGCAGTTGAAGGTAAAGATCCGAGACCTGGACCTCTCTAAAAATCCGGTACTGATCTTTGTCTTGAACGGCACCCCCCGCCAAAGTTTTCCTATGACCAGCACTGAACTTACGCAGAATCTTTTTTTGCCTGGGGAATATGAACTGAGAGTATTGTATGATGATAACCTGAATGGGAAATGGGATCCTGGCCAGTTCTTTGGCGAACGCAGGCAGCCCGAATTGGTTAAACCCATTGATCGCAAGCTCGTAATAAGACCCAACTGGGAGAACGAATTTGAAATCGCTTTGTAATAAGGACCTCAGGCCTCACCCCCGGCCCCTCTCCAAAGGAGAGGGGTGTAAGAAACAGACTACATAACATTTCTTGTGCCTTGTGCCTTTACCTATAAATTTGCGTATGCAATTTTCATCTTCTTTACTGGAAAATGCGGTGAATGAGTTTTCGAAACTGCCGGGTATCGGCAAAAAAACAGCCCTGCGGCTGGTCCTGCATCTTTTAAAACAATCCCCGGCTGAAGTACAGCAATTCAGCGAGGTGATCGCCAAAATGCGGACGGAGATCAAGTTTTGCCAGCGATGCTTTAATGTGGCAGATGGGGATA
>DASUMO010000177.1:0-4484 GCA_036277695.1 Chitinophagaceae bacterium | reverse complement strand
TCATGGGCAAATTTTGAAACAGGGTGCAGCGGATCGTCATTGATTTCACTTCCAGCAATGCAAGGGATATATTCATCCAGCAGCTCCACCATTTGACGGGCCATCCTAGTTTTGGCCTGGCCACGCAGCCCCAGGAAAAGGATATTGTGCTTGCTCAGCAAGGCTCTTTCCACGTCCGGGATCACCGTTTCCTCATAACCCACGATGCCCGGAAAAGTAGTTTCCCTGGTCTTAAGCTTGGCCAGCAGGTTTTGCCGGATCTCTTCCCTAATTGACCTGGGTTTATATCCGCTGGCTTTCAGTTCGCCAAGAGTTGTAATGTTTTTCTTCATAGCCGGTAAAACTGGAAGTAATGAAAGCTTCCCTTTTTTTCAAATTATTCTTCTGCTCAACTTTATTAATACACGGTTTTTCTTTTCCCGCTTTCAAAATCTTTGAAAATAAATGCTCCCAATTTGTCAAGAGAAGCAAAAAATGCTTTTCCATTATTGGTTTCTGTGAATTCCTGGACAAAGCGCTGCAGGTAAGGGTCTGTGGCAATCATGAAGGTGGTAATGGGAATTTTTAATTTCTTACACTGGGCTGCCAGGTTAATACAACGATTGACCACTTTACGGTCCAGGCCAAAACTGTTTTTGTAGTATCGCTTGCCGATCTTTAAACAGGTGGGTTTCCCGTCGGTGATCATAAAAATCTGCTTGTTGGGATTCTTTCTCCTGCGTAAGATATCCATCGCCAGTTCCAGTCCCGCAACGGTATTCGTATGATAGGGTCCTACCTGCAGGTAGGGCAGGTCTTTTACTTCGATAGGCCAGGCATCATTTCCGAATACGACGATATCCAGCGTGTCCTTGGGATACTTGGTGGTGATCAGTTCACTCAGTGCCATCGCCACTTTTTTGGCCGGCGTGATCCGGTCTTCTCCATAGAGGATCATGGAGTGGGAGATATCAATCATCAGCACGGTAGAAGTCTGGGCTTTAAAATCAGTTTCCCTGATACTCAGGTCATCCTCCTGCATGCTGAAACTATCAATGCCATGGTTGATCTGGGCATTCCTGATAGATTCGGTAAAATCAATTTGTTCAATCATATCCCCGAAACGGTATTGCCTGGTTTCAGGATTGATCTCGTCTCCCTGTCCGGGCTTGAAACTATGGTGATCACCCTGTTTGGTCTTTTTCAACTTACCAAAAATTTCTTCGAGGCTGCGTTTGCGGATGCCCTGTTCCGTTTTGGGTGTGATCTTGATCTGGCCCCGCTCATTATCTTCCGTGATATAACCTTTTTCGCGTAATTCATCAATGAAATCACCCATGCCATATTCATCATCAGTAAGCTGGTATTTCTTATCCAGTTCATTCATCCATTGCATGGCTTCGCCCACATCCCCGTTCGTGTAGGTCAGCAATTGCATGAAAAGGTCGAGCAGCTGATCAAAACGACTCTTACCTTCTGCCTGGGGATCATATTTGGTAAAATGAAAACCTCTCATATAAAATTCAGCAATGCTTTGAACCCGGTTTTTTTCCTGGTTTGCGCTTCACAATTTACGATAAAAGAATGGCGCTCTTTCTCCTAACAACAACCGGAATGCCGGAGAGTTCAAGATGGTGATTTTTCACAGGGTCTTGACAATAAAAACCACTTTAAATAAAAAACCCCGGTAAAACCGGGGTTAGATGATAAAAAATCATTTTATCAACGTGGGGTATCCTTTTTAATGCTGTCCTGGCCCGGAATACCGGTTTGGATTGTTGTATTCCCTTCAGTTGCGGGGGTGGTAGCAGATTGGGGTGCATATTTTTTTTCCACTATATCCAGCACCTGCAGGAGAATTTCATTGATTGGGTATTCGGACCGTTCAAACCCGCCGAATGATTCCGGCCGGGAATCCCGCATATATTCATAATATTTTTTCTGGTCTGTAAGATCATTCCGGATCGCCTGCCTTAACTTATCGGCCAGGTCTGTTTTACCCGCTTTATAACAGGCTTCCAGGTAAACCAGGGCGGTTTGGTTATGACTATTAAACCGGCTGGTCATGGCATAGGGAAGATTGGCAGGATCAATACCCTGCTCGGCTCTTTCCAGCAAGCGAATGGCTTCCTGCTTTTTGCCTGCATCAGCCAGGTTGCCTGCAGCCTCGGCAAACAGGGCTCTTATATTCAGCAAATGACGGCGGTTCTCTTCATCAAAATAAACGCCTTTCTTATTGGCACCTCCAAACAAATATTTAGTCAGAAGGGTATTGTACATGGTATCCATGTTATTGTCACGGATCTGGGTACTGCCCAGTCCCATCTGGCGCATGGCCTGGTTTACAGTCCAGTTTTGCTGTGGGAATTTATTAGCGACAGGAACAAGGCGATAAGCCATTCCATCTTTGCGCAGGTAATCGCCAAAACCGAGCTCCCCAAAGGCAGCGGTAAAATAGATTGGCCTTTTCCAGTTGTTAGCTGCAATGATATTGAGGATCATCAGGTCGTTTCGCTGCATCGAATTGCCCGGCACTTCAAAACGGATTTCGGATAATACACTGTCATTCGCATTTACTGTTCCATTCTTTCGGACGAGGTTAATATCAACAGGAATGGAAAAACGTTTGACAGGGTAGGTTTCCGGACCTACATCTCTTTGCGTTTTGGGATCGCGGGTTTCTTTTCCAATCACATTTTTCATCGCATCATATAAGGGATAATACCGGTCCTGGGGCACATTGCCCGGCTGGAAGAAAAGGTATTCCCTGTTATGCCCTTCAATCTGTTCCTCAGTCCAGATCACATCGACTGAATCGGCATTATTCACTTTATAACGAAGCTGGTTAATATACCAGTCAATACCCAGCAAACTATTATTAATGATCCGGATATCGGGTCTCACACCTTCCACTTCCTGTGCATACCAGAGAGGATAAGTATCATTATCTCCAAAAGTGAAAATAATGGCATTGGGGGCACAGCTTTCCAGGTAATTACGCGCCAGGTCCGGGGCCAGGGTTTTCTGGCTGCGGTCATGATCATCCCATTCCTGCTGTGCCATCAATACCGGGGCAATTAAACAAATCGCGGTAGTGGCGATGTTTAACATCCCGGTATTTTGACCATTAGAGGAAACAGCTCTTAACAGGTAAGTCAGTCCTCCTGCAATCGCCGCATAGATGACAGTGGAGTAAATAGCAGTCATGATCAAACCAGAGCCTGTTTCATTGGCCGTACTCATGACCATTATGAAAAAGGTCAGGATACTTCCATACAATAGGGTATTTGTAAAAGTTTGTTTGTCCGCTTTTTCACGGGCTAATCTTACCAACGCCACTACGGCCAGCCCGATCCAGATCGCGAAAGCATAGAAGGATCCGACATAAGCGTAGTCCCTTTCCCTGGGCTGGCTGCCTGGCTGATTCAAGTAGAGCACGACTGCTATACCGGTCAGGAAAAAGAGCAGGAAACTGACGATCCAGTCTTTCCTGTTTCGCAGGTATTGATATACACAGCCCAGGATGCCCAATACAAAGGGTATCAGGTAAAGTTTATTATTCGCTTTATTATGTTTAAGGGAAACGGGCATATTATCCTGGTCGCCGAGCCTGGTATTGTCAATAAACGGCAGACCGGTGATCCAGTTACCATCGCGGCGATTTCCGCCACCCTGTATATCGTTTTGCTTACCGGCAAAATTCCACATGAAATAACGCCAGTACATAAAACTCATTTGGTAACTGAAGAACCAGCGGAAGCTATCGCCATAACTGGGTTCCTTGACCGCGATTTTATCACCGCGGTATAATACCTGCCCCTGCCGAACCCTTACCGAATAATTGTCTTCAATCGCGAAAGATTGGGATTTGCCTTCCTGGTTTTGTACTTGTACCAATCCCTGCGTTGCCTGGGTCACGATACTGTATTCCGGTGCAATAATGGCATCCAGGTTAAGCCAGTCAATATAAGTATCAAAATGAAACTGGTCATTGCTGGGATCCCAGATACGGGGAAAGAGTTGTTTATCCTCGCTGCTATATTTATATTCCCGCTGCCTTCCTATTTCGATATATTTTTTATCCCCTTTTACATAGCGCATTTCACCTTCCTTGATCTGTGGGTAGCCTGCTTCATCCCTTTCCACTTCAGCCAGGAAATGAGGTCCGTATACAATGGGTGCTGAACCATATTGTTCCCGGCTCAGGTAATAGACCAGGTTGACAGGATTGTCAACATTGTTCATATCAATCGAGGGATTGGCGTTAGACCGGATCAATGCAGTGAAATACATAAAATATCCCAGCATGATAAATGCATAACACCAGAGCGATAGTTTTAAGACCCGAAGGGCGCCGGGCTTCAGGAAATAGGCAAGGGCTACTGCAACGCCACCTACCAACAAAAACTTAAAGAATTTCAACGGAGCTGACCCCAGGCTTACAATAAAAGGTAGCAGGGACAGTCCGAGGAATAAGACAGCCCAGATTGTCAGGTTGGTCCTTG
>DASUMO010000176.1:0-4121 GCA_036277695.1 Chitinophagaceae bacterium | reverse complement strand
GTTCGTAAGATATTTCCTGCTGCAGCTCCATGATCTCCTGTGCTCTCCTTTCCTTTTCTTCCGGTGTTATATCATCCGCAAGACCAAAGGCTGATGTTCCTTCTTCATGAGAATAGGTGAATATGCCCACGCGGTCAAAACGCTGGCGGCTTAGGAATTCCTTGAGCTCCACAACATCCTCTTCGGTTTCTCCCGGGAAACCTGCAATCAGTGTTGTCCTCAAACAGATACCCGGTACTTTTTCACGGATCGCCGCCGTAAGCTCCTCCATCTCTTCCCTGGTAATCTGGCGCTTCATAGCCTTGAGCATATTGTTAGCCGCATGTTGCAAGGGCATGTCCAGGTAATTGCAGATATTTTCTCTTTGGCGCATTACATCGAGAATCTCCAGCGGAAACTTTGAAGGATAGGCATAATGCAAACGAATCCATTCCAATCCCTGTATATCGGCCAGGCGGTTCAGGAGATCGGGTAACATCCTCTTCTTATAAATATCAAGTCCGTAATAAGTGAGTTCCTGCGCAATTAACATCACTTCCCTGACCCCTTTTTTGACAAGCCCTTCCGCTTCCTTTACCAATTCTTCAACAGGTTTGCTGACATGTTGCCCTCTCATTAAAGGAATTGCACAAAACGCGCAGGTGCGGTTACAACCTTCGGATATTTTCAGGTAAGCGTAATGGCGGGGAGTAGCCAGCAAACGTTCCCCCACCAATTCCGTTTTATAATCCGCTTCAAATTGTTTGAGGATAAGCGGCAGCTCCATCGTGCCGAAATAAGCATCCACCTCGGGAATTTCGGCTTCCAGGTTGTTCTTATAGCGCTCGCTCAGGCAACCGGTCACATAGACCTTGTCCAGTTTACCTCTCCGTTTCAGTTCCACCTGGTCCAGGATGGTATTTATGCTTTCTTCCTTGGCTTTATCAATAAAGCCACAGGTATTCACCACCACAATATTGTGATCCGATTTTTTATTTTCGTGCACCACCTCGATCTCATTGGCCATTAATTGACCGCTCAGCACTTCACTGTCAACCATGTTCTTGCTGCAGCCCAGGGTGATGATATTGACTTTATCTTTCTTGAGGGTTCTTGTCTTCATAATCGCTAATTACCTTGTTTGCCCGGGATCATTTTTCCAGGCTGAAAAGGCTGTCCACAAACTCATGCTTATCAAACACGAGCAGGTCTTCCATTTTTTCACCCACCCCGATAAATTTCACCGGGATTTTGAAATGATTGGCGATAGCCAGCACCACACCGCCTTTAGCCGTACCATCCAGTTTGGTGATGGCCAATGCAGTCACATCAGTGGCCGCGGTAAAATGTTTGGCCTGTTCCAGCGCATTTTGCCCGGTAGAACCATCCAGCACCAATAATACCTCGTGCGGGGCATCGGGAATGGTTTTCTGGACCACTCGTTTGATCTTGCTTAATTCTTCCATCAAATGGGCCTTATTATGCAGGCGGCCGGCCGTATCGATCAGCACCACATCTGATTTTTTTGCCAGGGCGCTTTGTACTGTATCAAAGGCCACAGCTGCGGGATCCGACCCCATTTCCTGTTTCACGATGGGAACTCCCACCCGATCACTCCAAATGGTCAGCTGTTCCACTGCGGCTGCCCGGAAGGTATCAGCCGCGCCCAGTAATACATTCTTACCGGCTTTTTTAAAATTATAGGCCAGCTTGCCAATCGTCGTTGTTTTACCTACACCATTTACACCTACCACCAGGATGATATAAGGTTGGGTGGGAAGGTCGGAATGAAAATCATAGTTATTCGATTCGGGCGCATCTACTAGTAGCTGTTCGATCTCTTCCTGCAACATCTTGTTCAGCTCGGATGTGTTCAGGTATTTGTCTTTAGATACCCTTTTTTCAATCCTGTCAATGATTGTGACGGTAGTGTCAATTCCCACATCAGCCCCCACCAGGGCTTCTTCCAGGTTATCCAGCACTTCTTCGTCAACCGTGCTTTTCCCGGCAATTGCCTTAGTGATCTTGGAAAAAAAACCTTCCTTGGTTTTCTGCAAACCCTGGTCAAGACTTTCCTTCTCTTTCTTACCGAATATTTTATTAAAAAATCCCATTTTAGTTCTTAGTTGAGAGCAGTCGTTCTTTTTCAATATCTTTCATCATTCACCATTCACCATCCCCAATCCCCGGTTTAAACAACAAAAGCCATCCGTTGGTTACGAATAGCTTTCGAATAATTTGCCAAGCCCGGCATTATTTCTGGGCCAGGAATTCTTTCACTTTATCCTTGTGAAGGATCTGCTCCTTAAAAGTATAGGCGCCGGTTTTAGGGCTGCGTACAGCCTTGATCACTTTCGTGTAGTTCTTCGCTTCCGCGGCCATTTTCGGGTCTTTCTTGATCGCCGTTTTTGCTGCTTTTGCCATTTTGTATAAAGTTGATGCTGATCGTTAACCTGTAGACTGGTTTACTTTCAACTGGTTATTTAATTTCTTTATGAACCGTCACCTTTTTCAAAATCGGGTTAAACTTCTTTAACTCCAGTCGCTCCGGGTTATTCTTTTTATTTTTCACCGTGATGTAGCGGCTGGTTCCGGGCTGACCACTTGTTTTGTGTTCGGTACACTCCAGGATCACCTGTACACGGTTGCCTTTTTTTGCCATGATATAAAATATTTAATAATTCTTTTGATTTGATCCGGGCCGGTTCAGATCTTCTCTCCTCTTGCCCGCATTTCCTTTACTACCCGGTACAATCCATTCTTATTGATGGTGCGGATCGCCTCTGTAGATAATTTCAGGGTGATCCATTTATCTTCTTCAGCCAGGTAAAACCTTTTTTTCTGCAGGTTGGGCAGAAAACGACGCTTGGTCTTGATATTTGAGTGCGAAACTTTATTCCCGCCGATCGGTGTTTTACCTGTAACCTGACAAACTCTGGCCATGACGATTCGAAATTTTAGGACGGCAAAGGTAGGGGAAAGCCGCCAAATTCAGGACGTGCGCAGGTCTTTTTTTTACCCAACTGTTGAAAATCCCGGGAATTAGGCTTTGCCCTGGTTTTCAAGGCGCAAATTATGTCCAGAGGAATGATTTTGCCGCTTACTTTCATGGTTTTTCATCCCCGGAGATGGGCGATTGCTACTCCCCAAATACGGGGATAGCTCGCTTCGAAGAAGGATGATTCATTATTTTTAGCCCTTTAGTTCAAAATATATGGAATTAAAGGGTAATTACCGGATCGCCTCCATTGATATTCTCCGCGGAATCGTTATGATCATTATGGCCCTGGATCATACCCGGGATTTTTTTCACAGCACAGCCATGACCGCCGATCCGCTCGACCCGGCTACTACCCACCCAGCCTTATATTTTACCCGCTGGATCACACATTTTTGCGCCCCCGTCTTTGTGTTTCTCTCCGGTCTTTCAGCCTGGCTTTCCTCCCAAAAAAAATCTAAGACAGAAGCCAGCCTCTTCCTCGTGAAGCGTGGCCTATGGCTTGTCATAGTGGAGATTACCCTGGTAACTTTCGGGATTACTTTTAATCCAAATTTCAATTTCCTGATCCTGCAAGTGATCTGGGTTATCGGTTGGAGCATGGTTTTATTGGGGATCCTGGTCAGGTTTTCCCAAAAACTTATCCTGATCATTGGTCTTATTTTATTTTTTGGGCATAATGCTCTCGACTATTATGACTTACCGCAGTCCGGCGCGGGGGCTATAGCATTGCAGCTATTTTTCCGTTCCAACGCGGTTATAGCGCTGGACGAGTCCCATAACATGCTGGTGCTTTATGCCATCCTTCCCTGGACTGCTGCCATGTTCCTGGGTTATAGTATCGGAACCTGGTTTCACCGCGATTTCCCTGCCGTTAAAAGAAAAAGACTATTGCTTTATACCGGGTTGAGCCTGGTGGGGATTTTCCTGGTAATTCGTTATTTTAATTTATATGGTAACCCGAGGGATTGGCAAAGGAGTGACAGTTTTTGGAAATCTGTTTTTGCATTCCTCAATACCAGTAAATACCCGCCTAGTCTCCAATATTTATGTATGACACTGGGTCCTGCCTGTATTTTCCTGTCATTTACTGAAAATATCCGGACAGGTTGGAGCCGCTTTGTTTCTGTTTACGGCCGGGTTC
>DASUMO010000175.1:0-4367 GCA_036277695.1 Chitinophagaceae bacterium | reverse complement strand
TCAAAGGCGTTGTATCCATAAAAGATCTTTATGTAAACCCGGATATGGTATTATTCAAGGATATCATGCAGCCGGCCTTATTTATCCCGGAAAATAATTCTCCTTACCAGGTCCTCGAAAAATTTAAATCCAGCAAGATCCATTCTGCCTTTATCGTGGATGAATACGGAAGTATCCTGGGCCTACTAACCCTGAATGATATTCTCGAAGCCATTGTAGGGGATATTCCCCAGCCTGATGTGGCTGATTATGAAATTCAGGAAAGAGAAGATGGATCATTCCTGGTAGATGCGCAGATCCCCTTTTATGATTTCCTGACCCGGTTTGAAAAAACAGAATGGATGCATGAAGGGGAACATGATTTTGATACCCTGGCTGGTTTTATCCTTCACAGCCTTGAAAGAATACCGAAAACTGGCGAAAATTTCGACTGGAAAGGCTTCCGTTTCGAGATCGTTGATATGGACGGGCACCGTATCGATAAGGTCCTGGTAAAAATCAGTGAAAAACTCCGGGAGGAAATGGAAGTATAGTTAATGTTAATAGTAGCAAGTCGAATGAGCTACCTGCTATTTTAGTTCAAAAACTCAGGCTGATTTCCGCCTTTGGATACTCCAGCTTACTGCTTTTGCGGTTCCCTCCTACCAGCACATGCACCAGGTTGGTTTGATCATCAAAGAGATCATACATCAGTTTGTTGCTGATGTCGATCTTTTTGGGCAAGGGGGTATTGGGCACCTCTACATAGGAATAAATAGCATCGTCTTCTCTTTCATAACCCAGGTAAGAAAATTCAGCAGGTTTCCCATCCACCGTCAATACCAGGTGGCTGCGAATATAATCGCTGACCAGTTTATCAACTGCTGCCCGGTCGGTCGGGTTAATTATATCAACCCTGGTTTTATAATTCTGGCGAAGCACCCTTTCAAAATCATCTGTGAAAATTTTACAACTGATTTCCAGGTTTTTATCCGCCGCATTGTGATTGATTTCCACGACACTGACATGAAAAGGATGGGGTACCGGGTCTTTAGCGGAACTCAAAACCAGCCCCAATAGGGGAAACAGTAACCATTTATAGAACGATGGGGCCATTGACACAATATATTTTAGAGATACAAAAGTCTGGCTTATTTTGACGCCCTGTTCACCTGAGACGTTAAAAATTGGACAAGGGTGTGGTGATCGTTGGAAAACCTATGGCGGATTTTAGTTTTTATTTTCGGTTAGGCTGGGAACATATCATTAGCTGGGATGCCCTTGACCACCTTTTGTTTATCACTGCCTTGGCGGCGATCTATACGCCTAAAGACTGGAAGCAGGTATTGATCCTCGTTACCGCCTTTACCATTGGCCATTCCCTGACACTGGCGTTGAGTGTTTTGGACTGGATCCGCTTCCCTTCAAACTGGGTGGAATTCCTGATTCCCTGTACGATTGTCTTTACTGCCATCAGTAATTTATTTCAACACAAGTTTACCCACCGCTCAATCCGTATCAATTATTTGCTGGCCCTGGTCTTCGGGCTCGTTCACGGAATGGGTTTTGCTAATACTATCAGGTTTATGCTGGCCAGCGACCAGGAGATTTTCTGGCCGCTGCTCGGATTTAATATTGGTCTGGAAGCGGGGCAGGTTATGGTAGTGGGTATTTTATTACTGGTAGCCCAACTGGTGATAAATGTATGGAAAGTGAACAGGAGAGAATGGGTCATTTTTTTATCGTCCGCCGTATTTAGCCTGGCCCTAAAAATAAGTTTGGAACGAGTTTCTTCATTATAAAAATCAAAAGCAGAAAAATGAAAAAGGTTATTTCCTTTTTACTGATCCTTACCGGTTTTGGCTCTATGGTCTTTGCCCAAAACATCCAAAACAACCCGGGAAGCAATCATGCCAATAAATTTGAACAATTGGGAACCATACTCCCCACGCCCAATGAATACCGCACTGCCAGCGGAGCACCAGGTCCCAAATACTGGCAACAAAGGGTAGACTATGATATCAAGTGTGAACTGGATGAACCCAACCTTAAACTGAAAGGCAGTGAAACCATTACTTATTTTAATAATTCGCCCGATGTACTGACCTATCTCTGGTTACAGCTTGACGAAAACCAGCACAGTACCGTGAACAATGCCAATTACCAAACCAGTACAACCCTGCCTCCTCAAACTACGGACAAGTTTCTAGACAGGTTTGAAGAAAGGAGATCGGATAATGGTTATGGCTTTAATATCACTAAACTTACTGATGCTGCAGGTAAGCCACTTAAGTATCTCATCAATAAAACCATGATGCGGGTTGAACTGCCTGCACCCCTTAAACCGGGTCAGAAATATATTTTCAGTCTTGACTGGAATTATAAATTGGCCAACCGCAGTGATTATATCCGATTCGGGGGTGCCAGGGGCGGTTATGAGCCTTTTGCCGAGGACGGGAACAATAATTTCACGATCACACAATGGTATCCCCGTCTCTGCATGTACAGTGATGTGCAGGGCTGGCAAAACAAACAGTTTACCGGACGCGGTGAATTCACGGTTTGTTTTGGAAATTTCAAAGTCCAGATGACCGTGCCGGCGGATCATGTTGTAGGTTCTACCGGGGAATGCCAGAACTATCCCCAGGTACTGAATGCCACTCAACTTGCGCGTTGGACCAGGGCCCAGACTTCTAAAGAACCGGTGATGATTGTTACAGGTGAAGAAGCTTTAGCAGCTTCCAAACAAAAAAGCAAGGCTAAAAAAACCTGGATCTATAAAGCTGAGAATGTCCGGGATTTTGCCTGGACCTCTTCCCGCCGTTTTGCCTGGGATGCCATGCCAGCCATGGTAGAGGGGAAAAAAGTGATCTGTATGAGTTATTATGCCAAAGAAGCTTATCCCATTTACCAGAAATATTCAACCAAGGCTGTTGCGCATACGATTAAGACTTATTCTAAATTCAGTATCCCTTATCCTTATCCTGTTGCCATCAGCGTGGAAGGCAACCAGGGCATGGAATACCCGATGATTTGTTTTAATCCCGGTCGTGCCGATAAGGATGGTACTTATACGGAGAATTCAAAAAATGCGGCCATCTATGTTATCATTCATGAAGTGGGTCATAATTTTTTCCCGATGATTGTGAACAGCGATGAACGCCAGTGGACCTGGATGGATGAAGGTCTCAACTCCTACCTGCAGTACCTGACCCAGGAACTCTGGGATAATAAATTTCCTTCTACCGGAGGTGTACCGGCATCCATTGCCAATTATATGAAACTACCCAAGGAGCAATTGGAACCGATCATGACGAATTCTGAGAATATTATCAATTTCGGGGCTAACCAATATGATAAGGTCGCGGCCGGTTTAAATATTCTCCGCGAAACCATTGTAGGCCGCGAGTTATTTGATTATGCTTTCCGTGAATATTCCCGTCGCTGGGCTTTTAAACATCCTTCGCCTGCTGATTTCTTCCGGACGCTGGAAGATGCGACCGGCGAAGACCTGGATTGGTTCTGGAGGGGTTGGTTTTACAGTACTGACGCAACCGATCTTGCTATTGACACCGTAAAATATGCGCGTCCCGATGTCACTGCTATTCCTGCCCAAACAAGGGATACTGTTGTAATGAGAGCCTTACCTCGTCCCATTGTTAATTCGTTTGAAGACCTTTCCAAAATCCGCAACAGAGAGGATAAGTCTATTGTTTTCGAAACCGACCGCGATACCACCCTTCGTGATTTTTACTGGAAATATGACCGGGGCATTGAAAAATATGATTCGACGAAATACCCGGTTACGGTGAAACCATCAACTGAAGCGCTGGATGAAGAGGGCCGCCGTAAATATGCCGATAAGCATTTGTATGAAATTACGGTTAGCAACAAAGGCGGACTGGTAATGCCCATTATTATCGAATGGACCTATAAAGACGGAACGAAAGAGGTAGAAAGAATTCCGGCACAGGTTTGGCGCTACAATGAAAAGAAAGTCACCAAATCATTTGTAAAGGATAAGGAAGTGGCTTCGGTTAAACTGGATCCCATGAAGGAAACAGCCGATATAGATGAGAGCAATAATAGCTGGAATACAATTGCCGAGCCCAGCAAGTTCAAAGTGTTCAAACAAAGACAAAATCCTCCCACGCAGGGCATTAACCCCATGCAGAAGGCGAAGGAGAAAAAAGGATTCTGATTTTGCCGTATTTATTTAACTGGAAAAACCACGCTGTAAAGTGTGGTTTTTCTGTTTTATAAATTCAAATAGACATTTAGATTGCGGTTGTTTCACCACATAGAATCATAGGCACATAGATCCGCATAGTTTTTATGTTAATAACTCAACAATACCTGGCAGACCTTTCTTATTCGATTATCGGTTG
>DASUMO010000174.1:0-13062 GCA_036277695.1 Chitinophagaceae bacterium | reverse complement strand
CAATACTATTCACCGGCTCATACCTTCTCCAGGTTACGTTCGTGGCATTGGGATATCTGGTCTGAAAAGATGTACGTGTGGCTTCCGGTACTTCCACCGATGTAGTTACCGGTGATGTCACATTAGCCGTAGTGCTGTCATAGGTTGTAGTGGTATCCGAAGTCGTTGACTCCGTCGTGGAATTTTCTCCACATGATGTGGTCAGTGCAGCACATAGGGCGATCACAAACCATTTGTTCCATCTCATAGTTGATTGATTAATGTTAGAAATGACCGTTGCACGGTATGTTTACATTTAACAGTATTAAATTATTGTGCCAGTATGGAAAGATTCAACTTATTTTTATCACCATTGTCACCCCATATCATTATTTACGGTACAAAAAAAAGCCGCAATGGCGGCTTTTAAAAGATGTATGAGGTCGGGCCTATACCAACTCTTCTTTAGCAGACTTACTGTAATCATCAATCAATTTCCGTTGTAATTCGAAGGGCACTGCTTCATAACCGAAGAATTTCATTTTGAATTTAGCCCGGCCCTGGGTGATGGAACGTAGCGATGAAGAATATCCTTCCATCTCTGCCAGCGGAACTTTAGCAATGATTTTCTGGAAATGTCCTTCACTATCGATACCTTCTACAAGGGCACGACGGCTCTGCAGGTCTCCCATAATGGCCCCGGTCAGGTCATCGGGACATAAGACTTCGACTTGATAAATTGGTTCCAGTATCTGCGGATCAGCCTGCTGGAATGCATGACGGAAAGCCTGCAAGCCAGCAATCTTGAATGAAATATCATTGCTGTCTACGGGATGCATTTTCCCATCATATACCGAAACCCGGATATCCCTGGCATACGATCCCGTTAAAGGACCGTTTTGCATTTTTTCCATAACTCCCTTGAGGATCGAGGGCAAAAAGCGGGCGTCAATGGCACCTCCTACTATACAGTTATAAAATACCAGTTTACCTCCCCAATCCAGTTCATAGGTATCGCGTCCCCTTACATTCAGATCCCTGGGTTCAGGCATACCTTCATACCAGGGTTCAATCCGCATAAACACTTCTCCAAACTGGCCGGCTCCGCCACTTTGCTTTTTATGACGGTAATTGGCATCGGCCATCTTCCGGATGGTTTCACGGTAAGCGATCCTGGGTTTTACAAATTTGACTTCCAGTTTATGCTGGTGTTCGATTTTCCATTTCGCAACCGCCAAATGCATATCTCCCTGGCAATGGATCAGGGTTTGCCGCAATTCCTGGGAAACCTCTACCAGCAAAGTGGGATCTTCTTCCCTTAATTGATGCATAGCCTGTGATAATTTTTCCTCCTCCCCTTTTTTCAGCGACTCGATGGCGACTGTCATATTAGGTGGCGGAAACTCAATGGGGGGTAATTCGTAATTTTTACCCCTTATATGGAGAGTATTATTGACATGCGTATTCTTTAATTTCAGCGTAGCCCCAATATCGCCGGCCACCAGTTCATTGGTAGCGGCCCTTTTGTTTCCTTCCACCAGGAATAACTGGCTGATTTTTTCTGTTACACCTGTCGTTTCATTTTCCAGTTCCATTCCCGATTTAATCGTACCGGAATAGACTTTGAAAAAGGATAACTCGCCAACATGCGGCTCACTTACGGTCTTGTAGATGAAGATACAGGCAGGTCCGCTGGCATCGCAGGCCAGCTCATCTCCTTTCTTTGTTTTTTGAGCCGGCATTTCGTTGGCGCTGGGACAAACATTATCAATGAATCCCATAAGCCTGCCGCTACCCATATTTCTTTCTGCTGACAAACAGAACAGGGGAAAGAGATCGTGATTGATCATGGCTTTTTTCAGGCCGGCTTTCATCTCGTCTTCATCCAGTTCACCCTTGTCAAAATATTTTTCCATCAGGCCTTCGTCATTACTGGCCACCGCTTCGATCAATTCCTTATGCAATTCATCAGCCCGCGTTTTTTCTTCCTCAGGGATGGCGAGTTTTTCGGGTTTACCGCCGGCATCATTGAATTTATACATGGTCATCCGGAGCACATCGATGATCTCGTGAAAACCGGATCCCACCTGTCGTGGGTATTGTACTACCACCACCTTGTTTCCAAAATGTGCCTTGGCTTCGCGTACGGTTTTGTCAAAATCGGCGTTGTCGTCATCCAGTTTATTGGCCGCGAAAATCATAGGGGTCTTAAACTTCTCCGTGTATTCCCAGATGATGTCGGTGCCAACTTCTACACCCATAACTGCATTGAGCAGCATGACACCGGTATCGGCTACGCGGAGAGCGGAAATAACCTCTCCCACAAAATCATCATAGCCCGGCGTATCCAGGATATTGATCTTGTAGCCCCGCCATTTGGTGTGCAGGAGCTTGCTAAAAATAGAATTACCACGTTCCTGTTCAAGTTCGTGGTAATCTCCGGTGGTGTTTTTCTCGGCGATGCTGCCCCGGCGGTTAATGATGCCTGCTTCAAAGAGCATGCATTCCGCTAAGGAGGTCTTACCGCAGCCGGCATGGCCCAGCAAGACTATATTTTTTACGTGTGAGGTATCAAATTCAGGCATGACAATCTGATTTAATGATGAGGTGATTTGTTGTCCTTGAATTTAATGGGTAAGAAAGAGACAAGGGCTGACAAATCGTTTTGTCAACATCTAACTGGCCTATGTAAATTCTATCGTTATTGCGTTCGGCTCAGGAAACCGGCGAATTCCTCGCGCAGTTCAAGGAGGGTTTGTTCTAAACTCTGGTACTCGTTGAACAGGTGTTCATGTTCAGCGACTGTTTCATCATTCAACTGCCCGTTGTTTGCAGTCATTTCATAACTCATCTTGCGTTCATGCGTTTTGATCGCTTGTTTAAGATCGTGAATGTTGATGAGTTGAATGTGAAACTGGTTGTGGAGATGTTCTACGTCCTGGAGCTGGTCTTTGGAGAGTGGCTGGCCAACGGCCTGCTGAAGCTTTGCTTTGTCCTGGGTGAATTCTTCGCGGTATTTCCGAAGCGATTCCTTCCAGGAACTGCACTCCCCGGTGAGCTGTGCAATTTCTACCTGAACCATGGGATTTAATATTTAAAGGTGAGCAATCTTGTTCTTTTCCCTGGGTGCTGGATGGTTATTGTAAATTAAGACTCTTTTTTGGTAAAATCCAGCACTTTTTTTACACAAGAAAATTAGGCAAGCAAAATTTTCCGGGGCCTGATCTCTGTGTTCACAGGGCCTGATTTTGATCAACTGTTTTTTACTGCTTGCTAATGACGGCTTACTTCGTGCTCCTGCCTATATTTGCAGTCCTCCATGATTTCCCAGAATACCATACAGCAGATCCTTGGCCGGATTGATATAGTCGATATTGTCGGGGAATTTGTAAAGCTAAAAAAGCGGGGCGCTAACTATTTGGGTCTCTGCCCTTTTCACAATGAAAAGACCCCCAGCTTTACAGTTTCCCCTTCCAAGGAGATATACAAATGCTTTGGCTGTGGTAAAAGCGGCAATAGCATCAGCTTTATTATGGAGCATGAAAAGTACAGCTATGTGGATGCCCTGAAATGGCTGGCGAAAAAATACGGTATCGAGATCGAAGAAACATTTGCCAGCGATGAACAGCGGCAGCAAATGCAGGCCGCAGACAGCCTTTACATCATCAATGCTTTTGCCCAGGAATTTTTCAGTCGCACCCTTTTCGATACCGAGGAAGGTGAGGACATAGGCCTGGCCTATTTCAGGGAAAGGGGATACCGGGATGAGATCATCCGGAAATTTCAATTGGGTTATTCCCCTGAACAACGTGATGCTTTTACCCGCGAAGCGCTGGCGCGACAATTCAACCCTGAGCTGTTGTTGAAAACAGGGCTGGTCGTCACACGCAATGAACAATTACAGGATAATTACAGGGGCCGCGTGATATTCCCCGTCCACAATCACAGTGGCAAGGTGCTTGGATTCGGGGCCAGGATTCTGAAAGCAAACGACAAGGCACCCAAGTATATCAATACCCCCGAAAATGAAATCTATGTAAAAAGTAAAATCCTCTATGGTTCTTATTTCGCCCGGCAGGCCATTGATAAGGCGGATGAATGTTTACTGGTAGAGGGTTATACTGATGTTTTGTCTTTGCAGCAGGCAGGCATTGAAAACGTGGTAGCTTCTGGCGGCACTTCATTGACCCCGGATCAGCTCAGGCTGATCAAGAAATACACGAATAACCTGACCATTATCTACGACGGTGATGCAGCCGGTGTGAAAGCGGCCTTGCGGGGTTTGGACCTGGCGTTGGAAGAAGGCCTGCAGGTTAAACTTGTTTTGATACCTGATAAAGAAGACCCCGATAGTTATGTCAATAAGCTGGGGGCTTCGGCATTTATCCAGTTTGTGGAAAAGAACAAAAAAGATTTTGTTCTTTTTCAACTGGAAGTGGCATTAAAAGATGCAGGGACCGACTCCACCAAAAAAGCGGAAGTAGTGAACCGCATGGCAGAAACCATTTCAAGGATCAACAAGGCCGAAGATTTTACCAGGCAACAGGACTATATCAAACAATGTGCGGGCATACTCCGGATTGACGAAAGCGGGTTACATGCACTGGTCAATAAATATATCCGGGATCGTATTGCCACCATGGAACGTAAGCTTCCATTTGATGAAGCGAAATTCCATGAAGATAATGCGCGGCAGGCTGAAGAGACCAATTTTGATGAGGCCACCTTTGAGCTTTTGTTTAAAGACGACCTGCAGGAGCGGGAAGTAGCCAGGATCTTACTCGAATATGGTATCCGGAAATGGGATGATTCGAAATTAGTAGCTGATTATATTTTTGAGGAAATGGTGGATGAAAGCCTGGTTGATAATACAGAGGTTACTAAATTGGTACAAACGTATAAAACCCTGTTACAGGAAGATAGCGGAAAGGCCGATAAGAGTTTTTTTATTTATCACCCTGATCCAAAATTGAGTGCATTTGCTGTATCACTCTTGAATTTCCCCTATGAAGAAAGTGAGCACTGGCGCCGGGAGTTCAGCCAGAGTACGGGTTTCCAAAAAAGTTTATTCGAACAACCTTACGAAGATTTTATACAAACTGTTGCCCGTGACAATAATGAACGGTTGATGAAATTTTTAAAAATGGATGAGGATCGTACTCAGGTGGAAGTGGAATCAGCGATCAATTATCTCAAGCTCAGGAAGGTGAAGAGAATGTTACTGGAAAATCAACGGGACCTGGAAAAACCCCATACAGAAGAAGAATATAGCATGTTGCACCAAACGCATGAACATCTTAAACAGATGGAAATGGCATTAACAAAAAGATCCGGTACCGTTATTCTCAAATAAACGATTGCTCTTCTTTCCCCGTTTTAGTATCCAGTAGCAAATCGCTATAGGAAAGCTCAATGAGGTCAGCTTCCTGTATACCAAGTTGATCCATATAAAAATCACATTGTTCCCTGAGTTGTTCGGTTGTAAGAGGCAGCAGCAGGTTACCCGCTTCAATCTCAACAAAAGTTCCCAAGCCGGGAACGGTATCCAGGTGAAATTTGACATTGCGGATATAATAAATCTCCCTTTTCTTTTTCACGACTACCTTAATACCATTGGATTTTTCAAGCGCCTGTTTCAAACCTTGAGCATCTTCAACCTTCACCAGCATGAATTGTGATTGTTTGGGTCCGACCTGGTTGCCCCGCTCATAATAAATCAGGTTGTTCTCAATATGGCCTTCTCTCAATTTCAGGCGTCCCCCGTTGGTGTGGAAATAGGTATCGGTTTGTTCATCCATACCGCGAAACTCAGCCTGGTTCAACTCCAGGTAATTTCTGATCCTTGCGGGTTCCTGGCATCGGGCTTTTATTTCCACGTTCAGGTAGGGCATATATTTCGTTTAGGCAGGGTCAAAAAAAAGGTTTGTTGCGGAAGCAACAAACCTAAATCATTTTTCAGAACAGTTTCTTAACCCGGAATGGCAGCCGCCTGTCTTTTCCGGCTCACCACGATTTCTTCTTCCCGGATGCTTGCTCCTTTAATGAAACGCATAGCGCTCCAAACATGATCCAGTTCAATCCTTTCAATGCTTTCATAGCCCTGGCAGGTCAGGCGGTTCCAACTGCACTCCCGGTTCAGATCCGTCGTGATCTTGGAAGTGGTTTTAGGGTATGCTACCCAAAACTTGGATTCAACCTTTAATGCGGGCATCACTTCATTGAGAATGCCATTCAATTGGTTTTCATTGACTGCGAAAACCAATGCAAAATCAATCTTCCGCGATTTTAACAACGGAGTCATGTTTTTGGCGAAGGAGAGTTTACTGAATTGCTTTTCGATGGAGGAAGGCAAACCCTGGATTAAAAGATTCTTTTCGTCTGCCAGTTGTAACTTTTCAAAAACAGTTTGTAACATACTGTATAGCTATTTTTTAAAGGTTTCTGCCGGGAATGGGTTTCCTAGAGCATATACCGGCAGCAGTCTCAAAGCAGGAGTGCAAAGGTAAGGGTTATTGATCTTAGATGAAGCATATAAATGCGTAAAATCCCGTCCAGGCGCGGCTTGAACGGGATTTTATTAATGTAAATCAAGATTTTAACTTCCCAATGGTTTATAATATTTAAGCGCTTCGGGCATATATTTCTCCAATTGCTGGATTCTGGTTCCTTCTGAAGGGTGCGTACTCAGGAATTCCGGTGGTTTCTGACCAGACGACGCGGCCTCCATTCTTTGCCATAAGGCAATTGCTTCCCGGGGATTATAGCCAGCCATAGCGGTTAATATCAACCCATAACGATCAGCTTCCAACTCATGTTTACGGGAAAATGGAAGGAGTACGCCAACCGTGCTTCCCAAACCATAGGCAGTAAGAAACAGATTTTGTGTAGCAGCGGGTTTATCAGCGATAGCCACAGATAAAGCTACCCCACCTAATTGTTGAATCAGGCCCTGGCTCATGCGCTCATTGCCATGATAGAAAACTGCATGGATCACTTCATGACCCATCACTGCTGCCAGGGCAGCCTCGTTCTGTGTGATCGGCAAAAGGCCGGTATAAACCACTATTTTACCTCCGGGCATACACCAGGCATTTGCAGCTTTATCATCAACCAGGTTGTATTCCCATTGATAACCTTTCAGGTCTTCGGAGCGCCCTTTTGATGCAAAAAATTGTTCGGCAGCGCGGGAGATCCGCTGCCCTACCCTTTTTACCATTTCCGCATCGCGGTTATTACTGCTGCTGACCACTTTATTACTTGCCAGGAACTGCTGGTACTGGGTATTGGCCATACTCTGCAATTCTGATTCGGGTAATAATTTAGCCTGGTTCCTTCCTGTAATTGGATTTTTGGAGCAGGCTACCAACAAAGCCGTGGCTATAAAAACAGAAGATATTTTTCGTACCATAACTAGAATTTTACTGGATAGAAATCAATCATTATACCAAAAGATATAACAAAACATTCTTTAAGATAAAACATTCAAGCTTACTGGCTACGGTATTGTGCGTTTTCACGACGGCGCTGGCGTCGCCTGTCACGGTGTTTCAGAATGGGAACCTTGCTTTCAACTCCTTTCAAAAGGCGCCCGATATTTTTCTGATGGGTCAGGAGGACCATCAATGCCACCGCAATGGCAAAAACCCGGTAAACGTGGTTTTCGACATTAAAGATTACAAGTATAAAAACAGGAAACGCAATACTGGCGAGTATGGAGCTCAGGGAAACAAAACGGGTTAAATATAAAACCAACAGGAATACACCCACACAACTCAGGGCCGTCCAGGGCGAAATGCCGAGCACTATTCCAAATAAAGTTGCGACTCCTTTACCACCTCGGAAATCAGCCCAGATGGGGAAAATATGTCCCACGACCGCTGCCAGGCCTAAGCCAAGCTGCAAGGTTTGAAGCTGGATTTCATCGTCTAAATAATTGGGAAGAAGTAAAGCCAATTTCACTGCAACAATACCCTTCAGCATATCGGCTACCATTACAATAGTCCCCCATTTGGGACCCAGGACACGGTAGGTATTCGTAGCCCCGGCATTCCCACTGCCATAATCTCTGATATCGATATCAAAGAAATAGCGGCCTACCCAAACAGAGCTGGGAATGCTGCCAATCAGATATGCGAGAACGATCAATAAAAGTTCGTTCATAGAACTTGGGTTAAAGTTGGAAGGACAAATTTAGGAAAAAACAAGCTCTATAACCTTAATTTAATACACCCTTAATCCACGCTTAATGTGTAAACTTTAAACAAAGCCAGTTATCCTTTGCCCATGCTCCTGCAGAAACCAGCATATGCCGGCTTGAAACTGCAAGAATGTCGGTTTGATCGGTTGTTAACAAACCACTCAATAAAACGGTACCCCCTGTTTTTAATTGCCCGGCAATAATTGAAATATTATCCAGGATCACATGCTTGTTGATATTAGCCAGGATAATATCGAAACGTTCCTCGCAACGGGCATTATCTGCCTGTTTTACGTAAATATTCCTGCAGTGATTACGTTGTATATTTTCGGCAGCATTCTCCAGGCTCCAGTTATCATTGTCGAGGGCTATGATTTTTTTCGCGCCCAGTTTTTCGGCCAGGATGGCCAGCACTCCCGTACCAGTACCAAAATCCAGCACCGTTTTATCTCGGAAGTCGATCTGCCCCATTTGTTGCATCATCAGCCAGGTAGTAGCGTGATGGCCTGTCCCAAAACTCATTTTTGGCGTAATAACAATTTCGTGTTTTACACCCGGCAACGGCTCGTGAAAAGGGGCCCTTACAGCAACAAGGTCGTCTACAATGACTGGAGGAAAATTAGATTCCCATACTGCATTCCAGTTTTGGGAGGGAATCGTTTGTTCGGAATAAACAAGCTGGTATTTGAATGCCAGGTCTTTCAGCAAAATCCTGTCATAATCATTCTTCAGGATAAAGGCCTTTAGTTCATGCTCCCCTTCTTCAAACCCTTCATAGCCTGCTTCGGCCAGGTGTGCAATTACCCATTCCTGTTGTTCAGGTTCTATATCGGTAAAAGTGATCTGGATATGATCCGGCATCTTTAGTTGATTGAAGCAGAAACAGGTTTGCATACAAATGTACCCATCAAACAGGAATGCGTATGACGGACTGTGAATCTAAAGTTATAAGACTAAAAAAGCCCCTTGCGGGGCTTTTGCTTTGATCGCTTAATTACTGCTTTCTTCCCGGGGTTTATTTTCCGGTTTTGGAATCAATACTTTTCTCGATAGTTTAAATTTACCGGATTTAGGATCGGTACCGATCAGTTTTACTTTTACTTTGTCTCCTTCTCTCAGGATCCCTTCAAGGGTTTCAAGTCTTTTCCAACTCACTTCGCTGATATGTACCAGCCCCTGCTTGCCAGGCAGAAATTCTACAAAAGCGCCGAAGGGCATGATTGATTTTACAGTGGCTTCATAAACATCGCCGATTACCGGAACGGCAACAATACCTTTGATCCAGTTCTCTGCTTTTTCCACCCCTTCTTTATTCGTTCCAAATACACTGATCTCACCCATATTATTCTTTTCCTCCAGATTGATCGTTGTACCTGTTTCTCGTTGGATCTCCTGGATCACTTTTCCGCCGGGCCCGATTACGGCACCGATAAATTCGCGATCGATAAACATTTTGATCATTCGAGGTGCATGCGGCTTCACATCGGCTCTTGCTTCGGGGATGCATTTGTACATCGCGTCCAGGATATGTAAACGGGCCCTTCGTGCCTGGTCAAGTGCCTGCTGCATCACTTCCATCCTCAAACCGTCAACTTTAATATCCATTTGCACACCGCAAATTCCGTCGCGTGTGCCCGTTACTTTAAAATCCATATCACCCAGGTGATCCTCATCGCCAAGTATATCGGTCAGGATTGCATATTTATCATCCTTTGAAATCAATCCCATTGCCACACCCGAAACGTGCTTGGACAATCCCACCCCAGCATCCATCAGGGCCAGTGAACCTGCACAGACAGTAGCCATCGAGGAAGAGCCATTGGATTCCAGGATATCACTCACCACCCGAACTGTATAAGGAAAATCACCTCCCGGCATCATTTGTTTCAGGGAACGCTGGGCCAGGTTGCCATGCCCAACTTCACGACGGCTTTGGCCCCTCATCATTTTTACCTCACCAGTGCTGAATGGCGGAAAATTATAGTGCAGGTAAAACTTAGAATCGAAAGATTTAGCAGCACTCTCGATCAAAAGTTCATCTAAAGGAGTTCCTAGGGTAACCGTTGTAAGTGATTGTGTTTCACCACGAGTGAACAGGGCTGCACCATGTGGGGAAGGAAGTACATCCACTTCCATATCCAGGGGTCGAACAGTTTCCAGGTCTCTGCCGTCCAAACGGACTCTTTCGTCCAGGATCATATCCCTTACAACGTAATACTGCAGGTCGGCAAAATATGCAGAGGCCAGTTTTTTGGTCAGCTCGGGCAAGCTTTCTTCTTCCTGAAGATTCAAATCCTTTTTCAGGAAATCCATCAATTCTTCCTTGATGGCATCAAACTTATCACTGCGCTCATGTTTGCTGAATTTTCCGCGGGCAACTTCCAAAACTTTTTCTTTAGCAAATGCATTGACTTTTTCACGAATGGCTTCATCGCTGGCAGGTTTTTCATATTCCCTTTTGCCTTTCACACCCACCATATCCCGGAGTTCTTCCTGGGCCTTTACTTGGATCCGGATGGCATCATGGGCAATTTGCAGGGCTTTTACAAGATCTGCCTCACTGCATTCCTGGGCTTCACCTTCCACCATCATCAGGTTCTTTTCCGTAGCGGCAATAATAAAATCCAGGTCAGAGGTCTCCATTTGCGTACGGGTAGGGTTCACGACGAACTCACCATCCACCCTTGATACCCTTACCTCAGAAATAATTTCCTTAATAGGAATATCTGAAACGGCGAGAGCTGCAGAAGCTGCCAGGCAGGCCATTGCATCCGGCATCACGTCCGCATCACTCGAGATCAGTGTGATCAGCACCTGCACATCGCATAAATAATCTTCGGGAAATAAAGGGCGAAGCGCCCGGTCTACCAAACGGCTGGTCATTACCTCATAGTCGTTGAGCTTGGTTTCTCTTTTAAAGAACGAACCCGGGATACGGCCTGCTGAGGCGAATTTTTCCTGGTAGTCTACAGAAAGCGGGAAAAAATTCTGTCCTTCCCGGGGTTCTTTATTAGCGACCACGGTCGCCAGCAGCATACAGTTACCGGATGATACAGTAACGGCGCCATCGGCCTGGCGTGCCAGGCGACCGGTCTCGATCGTAATCATGCGGCCACCGCCTATATCAAATGTTTTACGGATAGGTTGTTGTAACATGTTTTCAAATTTGCGGTCTGCAGTTTATAGTTGCAAGTATAAACCCAAACCCGTGTAGAATTTTTTTGCTTTGTTGCGGTAACAATAAGACGAAGAGGATTGGCCATAAACAGCTATTCCCAACGTCTATGGAGGTTGGGAACAGCTATATAAAGAAGTTCAATCGTTCCTGCCGATTGATCGATCTTCGTATAAATCATTCCCAGTTCCAGTTGGGACCGGGTTTATTTTCTTAATCCGAGTTTTTCGATCAGCTGGCGATATCCTGTCAGGTTGTGTTTTTGCAGGTAGTTCAGCAAACGCTTGCGTTTACCAACCAACTGCATCAGGCCGCGGTGAGTAGAAAAATCTTTTTTGTTGGTTTGAAGATGACCACTGATCTGGCTGATACGCTCTGTGAGCAGGGCAATCTGGGCTTCAATAGATCCGGTATTAGCTTCTTTGCCACCAAATTCGGTTACGATTGACGATTTTTTTTCTTTTAATAAAGGCATCTCTTTTTTTTTAAATTTTCATCCGATTATACGTATTCGATAATTTCGGCGGCAAAGGTAAGTTATGCAAATTGCACTGCCAAGAGTTCTACAGGCTATTTTTCAGGCAGTTAAGCAAAAGATCCAACTCCCCTTTTGTATTAAAAGCGTGAAGCACAAGGCGTAATCGTTCCTGGCCTTTTGGAACTGTTGGATAAAGTATGGGGCGGAGGTCAAAACCCTCAGCCTGCAGATATGCTGCTGCTTTTCTTACTTCTTCATTTCCGGGTATCATCACCCACTGAACAGGGGCCTGGTTCCGGGAAAACCTGGTGCCGGGGATAGAACCTGTTTCTGTCTTTTGTGTTGATGCAAAGACCCGGAATTGATCAACAAGCTCAGATAATGACTTTCGGGCTGCATTCATGCCGGGAAACAATTCATAACTGGCCCTGATATGTGCTATTGCCTGTTCCGGCAATGCCGTTGAGTAAACCAGGGAACGAGCAAAATTGATAAGATAATTCCGCAAAGCCGTCGATCCCAGGATCACAGCACCATGACAACCCAGGGCTTTTCCAAATGTGTGAACCCGCGCAAATACCCTATCCTCTAACCCCAGCATTTGTACCAACCCTTCCCCTTTTTCTCCCAACACACCCGTGGCATGGGCTTCATCCACGATCAGGTTGGCCTGGAATTTTTCAGCAAGCGAAACCAGGTCCTGAAGCGGACAGAAATCCCCGTCCATAGAAAACAAGGATTCAGTAACGATAAAAACCGATCCCTGGGTACGCTTCAATTTTTCTTCCAGGTCTGCCAGGTCATTGTGCCGGAAAGAATAGGATTGTGCAAGTGAAAGGCGAATGCCATCACGAATAGATGCATGGGAAAGATAATCGTACAGAATTGTATCGCCCCTTTGCGGAACCGATGATAAGAGACCCAGGTTAGCATCATAACCGGAATTAAAAATCAGCGCTGATTCAGCCTGGTGAAAACGAGCAATCAGTTCCTCCGTTTCTTCAATCAATGCATAATTTCCGCTGAGTAGCCTGGAACCTGTGGAGCCATATTTATAGTTGCGCTGGGAAGAGATGATTTCTTCAAGCAGTCGCTTGCGGCTGATACCGAGATAGTCATTGGAGTAAAAATCAACCAGACCTTCATCCGGAAGTTTCAATTGCCTTAATGCATTTAACTCTTCCCGTTCACGCAGTTTTTTAAACAGAAATTCCTCATTCATATCTTTGTCGA
>DASUMO010000173.1:0-6519 GCA_036277695.1 Chitinophagaceae bacterium | reverse complement strand
CTATCGTTGTGGCCACCCCTTCATTGGCAGCCTTTCCTTCCAGGTCTCCTCCCCGTACAATTATCTTACTATTGGAAATAATGGATTTCTTTTGGTCATCAATGCCCAGTTTTTCATTTTTTATATCAGTCCAGATCGAGTTTAGTTTATTCTGGACCATGGCCACCGAGGATTGCCCGAATTTTTTATCGGAACGGAAAAACAGGTTGTCAAATCCTTTTTCCCAATTAACCTGTGCCGGGATAACGATGAAACCATCATAACCTGCCGATTTATACTCCTGGCTAATAGCGGCTTCTGACATATTTACCAGGGTGAGGCGGGCAGAACTATCCGAGAGGTTGGCCCTTTCAAACATGCCCTTATCGAAATAACCCGAGGAATCAATCACGGCCACATTGAGATCAGCTCTGCTTTTTTCCCCGATATAAGTCATGCCGAATATAAGCCCCAGGTAAAGTAGGGGAAAAAGAATGGTGCTGATGATAAAGGTCTTTTTCCTGACCCGGGTCAGGTATTCCCTTTGTAGTATAAGTAGTATTTTATTCATAGTCTTGATTAATTGGATCAGGCATTTACAGTTTGGAACTGCCGGGATAAAGGTGTTCCTTCTACGAGTTTGATAAATATTTCATTCAGGGAAGGCAGCATTTCATTGAACGAGTGGATTTCGGCTCCCTGCTGCAGGAAATAATAAAGCACGTCATTTGGTTTATTGCCTGGTTTAATGCGGACAATGATGGAATGCTCCAATTGTCCCATTAGCTCGAAAGGTGCAAGCCCATCTGCTCCCGTTTTCCATCCGCTTAGCCCCACACTGAACAGGTCTTCTTTAAAATCCTGTTTAATCTCCTTGACCGTACCATCCAGGATCTTTTTTCCTTTATTCACCAATACAATATTTGTACAGATCTCCTCAACTTGTTCCATGCGGTGTGTGCTGAATATAACCGTGGCCCCCTTTTGGGCCAGGGAATAGATCTCTTCCTTGATGAGGTTACTGTTAACCGGGTCCAGTCCGCTAAAAGGTTCGTCGAGGATGATGAGATTGGGCTCATGCAGGACTGTAGTCACAAACTGGAGTTTCTGGCTCATGCCTTTGGAAAGATCTTCTACTTTCTTATTCCACCAGCTATCCATTTCAAATTTCTTGAACCATTCTTTGATCTTACGCATCGCATCATGGCGGCTTAACCCTTTGAGCTGGGCCAGGTACATGGCCTGTTCACCGATCTTCATCTTTTTATAGAGCCCTCTTTCTTCCGGCATATAACCGATTTGCCCCACATCCCTGATCGGATCAAATTTTTTACCGTTGAAAATGATTTCTCCTTCATCCGGGTAAAAAATACCGGTAATCATTCGAATTACGGTGGTCTTCCCGGCACCATTTGGACCCAGTAACCCGAATATATTACCCTTTTCTATGTTGAAGCTTATATCATCCACCGCTTTCTGGGTGGCAAAATATTTCTTAAGGTGATGAAGTTCAAGCAGGGCCATGTTATTTAATTGTGCAGCAAAAATACTTGTCCTTTCGACGTGGAAAGAATATTTCAGTAAACTGTGCAGAAGAGGGAGTAAAATGCAGTCCTGGAAGGACCAATAGCGTTCAAATCGAATTGCTCAGGAATCCTGCGGGAAAACTAACCAGTAGAGGCTAAATCGTAACCAATGAACTAATGATATGCCGGGCCACCCTCTCACCATCCATTGCCGCACTTACGATGCCACCTGCATAGCCTGCACCTTCCCCGCAGGGATAAAGGCTTTTTAACTGGGGATGTTGCAAGTTGTTAGGGTCCCTTGGTATCCGAACCGGGGAAGAAGTGCGGGATTCAGTGGCCACCACGATGGCCTCATTTGTATAGTAGCCTTTTATTTTCTTTCCAAATTCGCGGAAAGCCAGTCTTAACCTGTCATGAATAAAATCGGGAAGCACTGCAGCAAGCTCTGTAGACTGAACGCCGGGCAGGTAGGAACAGTCCGGCAGGTTCCCCGAAAGTTTATTATCCACGAAATCGACCAACCTTTGAGCTGGCGCCACAAACTTACCGCCACCGGCCTGAAAGGCTGATTGTTCAACAGCTTGCTGGAATTCCATTAATAGCAGGGGATGTTCCAAATCCCGGAAATCAAACTTTTTCCTGGTTTTATTAAAAAATTCCAGGGCATCCTTTCTTTCAACCGTTACAACAATACCACTATTGGCATAAGGGTTATCTCTCCTGGATGGGCTCCAGCCATTTACAACCAGTTCGCCAGGATTGGTTGCTGCCGGGGCTATGATACCTCCCGGGCACATACAAAATGAAAACACTCCCTTTCCTTCAACCTGTTCTACCAGGCTATAAGAAGCAGGAGGTAAATAAGGATCCCTGGTAGTGCAGTGGTATTGAGAACTGTCGATAAGGCTTTGGGCATGTTCAACTCTTACTCCCAGGGCAAAGGGTTTTGATTCAATATGAATGCCTTTGTTGTACAATAATTCAAAAATGTCTCTTGCGGAATGACCGGTAGCCAGGATCATCGCATCAGCCTTAAAAGTATTTCCGTCCGCTGTTTTTACTGCCTTGAGCTGTTTTTCTTCCACTAACAGGTCTACGACTTTTTTTTCAAACAGGAACTCGCCCCCGCTGTCCATCACCTGTTTCCGCATGGCTGTGATGATTTGGGGAAGTTTATTGGTCCCGATATGAGGGTGAGATTCGTAAAGAATCTGTTCTCCGGCACCAAAATGAACAAAAAGGTTCAGAATACGGTTTACATCACCTCTTTTGGTACTGCGGGTATATAATTTGCCATCACTATAGGTGCCGGCTCCGCCTTCTCCAAAACAATAATTACTTTCCGGGTTTATTTCCCCTTCTTTATTTAATCTAGCCAGGTCTCTCCTTCTTGCCCGGACATCTTTTCCTCTTTCCAATATGATGGGTTTGATACCGGATTCAATAAGTTTCAATGACGCAAACAACCCGGCAGGCCCGGCGCCTACAACAATTACCCTATGCCTGGCCTGGCCGACATCCCTGAATTCAAACGACTGGACAGGACGGGGCTGATAAGGTTCATGAATGAATGCTTGTATGGTCAGGTTAACCCAGGCCTGTTTTGAACGTGCATCTATGGAGCGTTTTATAATAGAGTAGCCACTCACTGAAGACTTGTTGACCGCTTCAGCATTTGCTATATATTTTTTGACTAATTCTTCATTAGCCGCTTCGGAAGGGCGGAGTTTAAGAGAGATGATTTTTTGCATTGTCAGGTGTTTATCCTGAAACCCGCACAAAGATGCAATATTAATTGCAACACAGGTCAGGGAAATTTACGTTGACCGGGGATAATCCCGAATCAATTTCTTTTTAATCGTAAAGGAAAAAAACCCGTTCCATAAAAAATCTTATTATCTTCAAATCATTGCTTCCCCACTATGTTCAAGTTTACTCCGATACTTCTTTTATCCGTTCCATTTTTATTAAGTGTATCGTGTAAGTCTTCTTACAAAATCAGCACGCTTGAATATAAAGACTACCGGGTCTCGGCATCTCATTACAAAGATGAGGCAGTATGGTTATTAATTAAGCCGTATAGCGACAGTGTCAATAAAAGCATGAATGATATTGTTGGAATAGCAGGGCAATCACTCGAGAAAAAGAGTCCGGAAGGAACCCTCGGTAATTTCATGGTTGATGCTTTTTATACCATGGCCGCTGAAAAATACAAAACCAGGATTGACCTCGCACTAATGAATTTTGGCGGGATACGCCTTACCCAGTTGCCGGCAGGGGAAGTAACAAGGGGTAAGATTTTTGAATTAATGCCTTTTGATAATATGCTGATCATTCAACGCCTGAAAGGAACAGTGCTGCAGGAGTTGCTGGATTTGATTGCTGCAAGGGGCGGATGGCCGGTTGCAGGAATGACCATGCAGATAAAGGATAAGAAGGCTGTGAACGTGCTGGTGGGCGGGCAAGCCCTTGATCCGGGCAAGACCTACACCGTAGTGAATTCGGATTTTGTAGCCAATGGCGGTGATAATGCCGATATGCTGAAAAGCCTGCCCCAGGAAAATATTGGTTACCTGATGAGGGATGCCCTATTTGATTATATACAAAAACAGGGAAAAAAAATCGGGGCCAGGCTGGAAAACAGGGTAAGTTATGTACAGTAGAAGAAAATTCTTGGAACAATCAGCTTTGGTGGCGGGTGCCTGGATAACAGGTCCGGCAATGGCAGAAATGCTGGAGGATGCGGCACCCTACAAATTGACCATTCTTCATACCAATGACGTACATAGCCGGCTGGAACCCTTTCCTATGGACGGTGGCCGTAACCAGGGCCTGGGAGGGGTGGCAGCGCGAGGACAATTGATCAGGAAGATCCGGGAACAGGAAAGCCAGGTATTGTTACTGGATGCCGGAGATATATTCCAGGGAACTCCTTTTTTTAATTTCTATAAGGGTGAGCCTGAAATAAAATCTATGTCGGCAATGGGATATGATGCCTGTACAATCGGCAATCATGATTTTGATGCCGGTCTCGAAAACCTGGCTACCCAATTAAGCCGGCACGCCAATTTCCCCATGCTGGTTTGCAATTATGATTTTACCGGCACACCCATGGAACAGAAGACAGCGCCTTATTCTATTTTTAAAAAAGGGAAACTGAAGATTGGGGTGCTGGGAGTAGGAATTGAATTGAAAGGATTGGTGCCGGATAATTTAAGCGGTTCTACCCGGTATCTCGATCCTGTACAAAAAGCAAATGAACTAGCAGCGGAGCTGAAGAAAAATAAGAACTGCGATATGATCATATGTTTGTCGCATTTAGGTTACCAGTATAAAACGCAGGATAAAGTGAGTGATGAAATCCTGGCCAGGGAGTCGGAATACATTGACCTGGTAATCGGTGGTCATACCCATACATTTTTTGATAAACCGGTTGTAATAAAGAATAAAAAAGGTCAAGATGTAATCCTGAACCAGGTAGGTTGGGCAGGCATTATTTTAGGAAGATTAGATTTTGAATTTTCCAAATTTTCGGGCAAAAAAATAGCAAATTATCAAGCTATTACAGTTACTGAAAAAACGACTGAATAAAAATTTTTTTTTAAAAAAGAAATATAGATATTCGCCGTCCTGTCCAACTTTTTTTATTGATATCGTGTGGAGGTTTTCCCGGACATTTTACAACCACTATACTTAACCCGATATACAAATTTTCGAGCTGACTGATGGAGAAAAATGCTGAAAAAATCTGGACCAACTGTTTAAAGATCATCAAGGACATTGTTGAATGGCAGCATTACAAAACCTGGTTTGAACCGATCACCCCCGTTTCCTTAAAAAATAATGTATTAGTGATCCAGGTACCCAGTCAATTCTTTTTCGAATATCTTGAAGAACATTACGTAAATTTATTAGCGAAGACATTAAAGAGGGAGCTGGGCAAAGAAGCCCGCCTCGAATATCGCATCATGGTTGACAGTGGTAACAGCAAGAACAAACCGGTCACCATGGATGTCAGTGGTCAGGGCTTTAAAACTTTTTCAAATAACGAAATGGATTTTCCGCTTGTCATAACGAATCCCGTCAAGAATCCGTTTGTTATACCGGGTCTGAAAAAAATGCAGATCGACCCGCAACTCAACTCCATTTATACGTTCGAAGCTTTTATCGAAGGCGATTGTAACCGGGTAGCCCGCCGGGCTGGTAAAACGGTAGCCGAAAAACCTGGTGCCAATTCTTTTAACCCCCTGGTCATCTATGGAGGTGTGGGATTGGGTAAAACCCACCTCGCCCAGGCAATCGGGAATGAGGTAAAAAGATCACACCCCAATAAAGTGGTACTCTATGTTAGCTCCGAAAAGTTCATCAACCAGTTCATGGATCATAGCCGCAATAATGCGATCAATGATTTTATTCATTTTTACCAGCTGATTGATGTACTGATCATCGATGATGTCCAGTTTTTTGCCAAGGCAGAAAAATCCCAGGATGCTTTTTTCGCCATTTTTAATCATTTACACCAGTCGGGCAAACAACTGATCCTGACTTCGGATAAACCCCCTAAGGACCTCGAAGGTGTGCAGGAACGTTTGCTCAGCCGTTTCCGCTGGGGATTGAGCGCCGACCTGCAAGTCCCTGATTACGACACCCGCATTGATATCCTGGAAAGGAAAATGAAGAATGACGGGTTGGACATGCCCAAGGAAGTGGTAAAATATATTGCGTATAATATTAATAGTAATGTCCGGGAACTGGAGGGTGCACTGATATCACTGTTGGCACAATCTTCGCTGAACAGGAGGGAGATAGACTTAGACCTGGCAAAGAAAGTGTTACGGAATTTTGTAAAATCATCCAGCAAAGAAATTACGATCGAAACCATTCAGAAAATGGTTTGCGATTACTTCGATGTGCCCTACGACAAGCTTTTGCAAAAAACAAGGAAGAGAGAAATTGTGCAGGCAAGGCAAATAACAATGTATTTAGCTAAAGCATTTACAAAGAACTCCCT
>DASUMO010000172.1:0-4987 GCA_036277695.1 Chitinophagaceae bacterium | reverse complement strand
CGGCAGGTAACGGTTGATAAAGACCTGGAAGACGATGCCGGCTAAAAGGATGATGATAACAAGTCCAATCAATAATTTTCGTCCTGTCGAATATCTTTTCCCGATAGTGGCCATTTGTTTCTTGTCTCAATTCGGAATACTATGCCAAACCGGGGTGGAGAAAAGAATAAGAATGCTAATGCTTTCGCCTTAAACTGTTTAGTTTTTTCCAGGTGAATAACTCTAAGGCCTCGACATTTTTTACATCCCTGGTGCTGCCAATGATAAAAAAACAAATTGTGTAGATAGAATTGCCCGTTCGGAAGCTTTTAAATTCAAAAGTCAAAATGCAAAAGTCAAAAAAGCTGGGCTCTCCACTCACCATTCACCATTCACTATTCACAATTCACCATTCACCATTCACCAATTCAAAAGTCAAAATGCAAAAATTCAAAAAGCCCACTCACGATTCACGACTCACACCAGGAAATCATTAATGGCTTCCAGGAAATCCTTTCGCTTGCGTTGGGAAACTTCCAATTCCTTTCCATTATCCATGATAACCGAGCCTCCGTCGTGACGCTGGAACTCTTTTACTTTACCGAGATTGATAAGATGGGAATGATGGATACGGAAAAAATTATGTGATAATAATTGCTGCTCGAAGTCACCCAGGAGTTTAGTCGCTACGATCTTTTGCCCGCTCACCAGGTAAACATGTGTATACGAACCCTGGGCTTCACAATAGAGGATCTCGCCAACGTTTACAAAAACGATTTTTTCCGCCATCCCGATACCGATCTTATTATCCGTTTCCGGGTTATAACGAAGGATTTTTTCCAGTTTTTGTAATTGCACCGTAAGTGAATGCTGGTTGTGAGAAATATCATTCCTGATTTTTTCAACAGCGGCCAGGAGATCCGCAGCTTCTACCGGTTTCAGCAGGTAATCAACCGCGCTAAGCCGGAACGCTTCGATAGCATATGCATCATAAGCCGTTACAAATATGACCCGGAAACGGGGTTGGCGAAAGGTTCTCACCAGGTCAACACCGGTCATGCCCGGCATTTCAATATCCAGGAAAACCAGGTCGGGATCCAGCTCTTCGATCAGTTTCTTTCCTTCTTCCGGCGAATTGGTGGTAGCGATAATTTCCACCAAATCCTTACACTTTTTATTCAGCAAAAGCGAAAGTACATTGATGGCAGACACCTCATCATCTATGATAATCGTTCGTATCATCCTTTCATTCATTTTTGCCTATTGATTAATCCCTTGCGGGAGCCATGTTTTCTTTATGCTTGCCTGTTACATGCAGTTGACTCAATTCAGTATGTATTACTGCCGAGCCGAGATCGGCGGGGATGCTCAGTTGTACCAGTGTTCCGGCTATTTCGCCGTTGTTTTCCAGGTCCCTGATCGTGGATTTGATTTCCGAACCAAATTCTTCGGACAATAACTTAAACCGCTTGGTGAGCAATTCCATCCCTTTTGATTTATGTTCCTTGCGGTAAAGGCTTTTTAGTTCTGCCGCCTTTTTTCTACCCACTCCATTATCGCTGATATCATAGATCATGGACCCGTTTTGCTTATAAATATTCAGGTCTAATAAACGATTGCCTTTTTTATGGGCCAGTCCATGCCATAAGGCGTTTTCGATATAAGGTTGCAGCACCATATTGGGAATATAAGTAGAAGCGGGGTCTACGCCCGGGTCGACGCGAATGGAAAACTGCAGGTCGGGCACCCGGAGATTTTCCAGTGAAAGGTATAATTCCAGGAAGCCCAACTCCTTGTTCAGGGCTACAAAAGGCTTCTCGGTATTCTCCAGCATCATGCGCAGCAATTTGGAAAAGCGGGCCAGGTAAGTATGCGCTTTTTCGTTTTCCTCCATTAAGATCAGTTCCTGGATCGCGTTCAGGGAATTGAACATGAAATGAGGGTTCAACTGTGAGCGGAGGCTTTGCAGTTCCAGTTCCGCCATTTGCTTAACCGACTTTGTTTTCTCCTTTTCTTTTTTCCGGATCGCATTGATCCTTGCCCGGAAATAAAGAAACAAGCCAGCGAGCAGGATAACAGCAACGGCAAACAAGAAAGAACTTCGTTGCCAGAAGGGTGGTGTAATGCGTATAGCAAGCGATGTGTTGGTCGGGGAAAAATCACCGACCGCGTTTGCGGCTCTCAGTAATAATTGGTAAGAGCCCGGTGAAAGTTCACCAAGGGTGAGCTCGGGTCTGCCATCAATCCTGTTCCAGGTTGTATCACCTCCTTTATACAAGGCGTATTCAAAACCAATCTTTTCAGGGTCAAATACCGAGTGATCGGAAAATCCCAACTGCATGGTGTTGTAATCATTGTAATGCAATTTTAATACGCCGTCTTTAAGCAGGGAATCAAGAGGCAGGTTACGGTTATCCAGTTTGAAATAGGAAAATCCCACATTGCCCGGTCGGGCAGCCTGCAATACGGAATCAATAGAAAACCTCAGGAACCCTTTATGTTGTGACGACATCAGGATCATTTCTCCTTTGTCGTTGACCAGGGGGCGCGAATTAAACTGGCTGAGCACCCATTTGTAATCTTCGTTTCGCCGCATCCGCTTTTGCTTCCGGGTATGGGTATTTAAAAAATAAATATCATCAGGCATTACCACGATCATCCAGTCTTTATATAAACCCGATCCGTTTTGTTGCTGGAAGCTCAGTTTATAGGGGAAGAGATCGAGATAGGTAGTGATGGAATCCGTGCGGGCATTGATCAGCATGGATGAATAAGAAGACTGAAGGTAGATCCGTTCAGCATCGAAATTATACATGTCAAATATGCTGGCCGGTACCTGGCATTGGGCAGGATTGGAACAGGTCTTAAATATCTTTTCAATCTTTCTCGTCCGGAGATTGATTTTATATAATTCCTTGGTGGGAATAAAAGCGATCCAGTAGGTGTAAGAATTTTTATGAAGCACCGCAGGGTAATCATACCCCTTTATCAATTCGATATTAAAGGAGCCTTTTTCAGCCGGCAGGCAGATATAGATGGAATCAAGTTTTTTTATTGCGGGATCATATGAATAGAGATACCCGTTTGAAAAAAGCCAATGGATACCTGAAGCATCGGGGTTGCCATATCGCCAAACCCGCCGGGGAAAATCCAATTTGATTTCTTCTTTTTGAAATGTTTGCAGGTTCACCCGGAATTCCCTGATCACTATATTCCTGAAATCAAGCGGTTCAGACCCCGGTCGCATAAAAGCGATAAAAAAACTATCCGGGTTATAATCAGAACGGAAATAAGCGGGGTAGTTTTTCCACTGGTCATTAAAAAGTGCCTGGGTTATTTGCAGATCCTTGTTAAAGTTGATAATTTTTGGACGGCCGGCATTTTGCTGAAACATGAGATAATTACCATTTTTCCCATTTTCAAAAAACATACTCATCCTTCCATCGGTATTATCATAATCAGCAGGGCGGATCCCGGCAACAGCATTACTGTCAAATGGAATATGCCGCACAATATCTGTTCTTTTTTTTACCAGCGATAACCTGTCATTCGCCAGTAGCCAAAGCGATATATGATTATCTGTCGTTTTCGCGGGATCTGTTTTTGTTTCAGGTTTGAACCAACGCCATTCCCCCAGGGGTAACAAATCACGGTCATTGCAGATATATTCCCATTTCCTGATATCCTCGTTTATTTTAACCAGGTATTTAGAAGCCAACCTGAGCCAGGCATTATTATCCCGGTCAATTTTTACAAATAAAACAGGTAATTTATTTTTTAGGCCTGTATCCGTAGTAACCTGCAGATTGCCGGTAAACGAATAAAACTGGCTGCTATTGGTTTGAAGATTGATCTTTTCAATGTATTTTCTTTCCAGGTGACTGACCCAAATGGATTTTGCGGGGGCTTCGTAAGCCAGGCTGATATAACGGGTAAAGCGTGGGTGTGCGAATTGCGGAAGCTCAGCTTTCCAGGAACAACGGATAGTGCCGGTCTGGAAATTATAATTCCATATGCCCCGGTTATCAGCAGTAGTTCCCCAAATATTGAGTGAGTCATCCGTTACAATCGGAAATCCATTGGAGGAAATAAAGGCCTTTTTAAAAGGATCAATCACGATATGACGGGTGGTTTTCTTTTTCCAGTCAAGCAGGAAAAAACCTTCGCGTTGCATGGAGGTGATGATAAGATGACCCGGGATACCCTGCGTAAAACAAGAAGTAGCAATGGACATTCCCTTTAAAGAGGGATATAGTTCTTCTGCCGGTACAAAATACTCCCTTGCTGCGTCAAACAAGAAAATACCGTCTGAAGTGGCTAACCAGGTATTGCCGTCGCCGGTTACTTCAATATCATTTATACGTGGCGGGATCCCGCTCCCGCCCAAGCGGTGAGCTCGCCAGTTTACCCCATCAAAAGAATATACCCCGGTGGAGCTCTGGAACCAATATAAACCTTTATTGTCCCTTACTATTTCATGCAGGTCATCTTTCAGAATATCGGGATCGTAAAGATTGGTCACTACATATTCCAGGTTTGAATTCCGGATAGGAAATGATTGGGAGGAGGCCGTATAGCCAAGGACCCATAAAAGCAGGTATGGCAATTTTTTAACCAAAGGATGCTGTTAAATTAATCTCCCGGTCCGCATGTACATCTGCCTTTTTGTTAACTGATTAGCGTTTTTAGATAACTGAAGAAGGGGGCGGAATAACTGTGGTTTGAAAAGGTGGGATCGATGCTGACAAATCTACAAAAAAGAAAGATAAGCAGCATTTTGGGAAGAGTGATCCTAACATTAACAAGGGTCTAATAGGTCTTGATTGAACCAAGACTCATGATAATGACATTCGTTCCCCTGAGCCCTTCAGTTAACAAGCGCTTAATATCACTTGTGAAAACAGCGTTGCCGGCCACCTTGCTTCTTGTTAAGTTTATCATAGCCTCTCTCTTTATCATCAGATCATTGTAGAAGACCAGGCAATTTGACCCGCAAAAACCTTTCTAT
>DASUMO010000171.1:0-7476 GCA_036277695.1 Chitinophagaceae bacterium | reverse complement strand
CGATTCTTTATATAAAGTTGCTGCTGATTTCGATTAGCCTGGTATGAACCGGCACAGCTCAAACCTGCAAAGTGAAAAATTATCGAACCGGGATTCCCCATAAATTCCCGTCAATCCTGCTGATGATTAGAATCATTGTTTGTCGGCACAACTAGTATTTTCTTTGGCCATAAGATATTCAGCAAAATGGCAAAGAAAGGTCTACTCATTTGCGGAATTCTGGCAATGTTATGGTATGTGGCTATGAACATCCTTGTGCCCCTGCAAGACCCGGGTTATGACAGTGCTTCGCAAACAGTAAGTGAGCTGTCGGCAATCAATGCACCCACCCGTACAACCTGGTTTGTGCTTGGAATATTCTATTCACTTTTCTTTATCGCCTTCGGGATTGGTATCTGGTTATCAGCCTTGGGAAACCGGACCCTGCGGATCGTTGCCGCAGTTATTCTATTCGATGCAGTTTTAGGATTCTTCTGGCCGCCGATGCACCAGCGGGAAATCCTTGCCGGGGGCGGAGGAACTCTTACAGACACACTTCATGTTGTTTGGGCCTTTGTCCATCTTATCCTGATGTTGTTAATGATCGGCTTTGGCGCATCCGTATTCGGGAAAGGTTTCCGGATCTTTTCAGTAGTAATCGTCCTGGTCTTTATGGTATTCGGTATCCTGACAACAATAGATAGCCCTGGGGTCAATGCAAATCTGCCCACACCCTATATAGGCATCTGGGAACGAATCAACATATGCGCATATATGCTTTGGGTGATTGTATTTGCCCTAAAACTGCTGAAAAGAAATAGCAAACTTCTAAGCTACAGTCACATTGTTTGATCGGATTTCAGCAGATTGTATACTTTAGCAACAATCTTATGACCCCGTTTGGAATGAAACTGTACTTTCTAAATATTTTGGTATTAGCCATTTTTATAACCTGTTCGGCAGCAAGTTATTCACAGGAAAAAAAGTTTGAGCAGATAGCCTTACTACCCAAAACGGCAGCCAGTTTTCCCTTAGACTATAAGATTGCGAGACCCCGGCTGGAATACCCCTTATGGGATAAAGATTTTGATGTATACTATTCTTATTTGAACCCGGCATTAAGGAAAACCCAGGCAGCAATAAGCTATACTGACAATGGAGTGGTGACCTCATTTACGCCCAACTCAATAATGCCTCATGCCCAGCTCGACACAAATACAGTGATCAGTAATGATGCAGCTTTAATAGGGACGTGGAGAATGCTTGTCCTTCGTTCTATCAGGTTTAATGACTCAGTTAATATTCCCACCAAAACCTATTATAGGTTAAGTGATACGTTACTTGACGATAAAAGCCGGGACGAGGTCTTTGCGGTTTTCACAGACAATAATTTCAAGCTTTATGCAAGGGAAGCCGGGAAGTCGGGTTTCAAAAGGGAGGTCTCATCCAAATACAGTATTGAAAACAGGAGGTACATCATGCTTTATAAATTCTTCAAATCCGGTGCAGGCATTTCCCAATTCGGCCTTGACGAAAAAGGCTACCTGGTATTGAATTATCCCCGCGTAATTGAGAACGTAAAAAAAGGTGAGTATTTTTCCTATTATGCAATTATTGACCAGTATATATTTGAGAAAGTAAAGTAAAAGAACTGCTCCCAACAGGATCGCCCTATTCAGCCTGGCCGGCTGACGAATGGCTACTCCCCTGCATCACTTATTTTGTATTTTAGTGCAAGGTTCAAACCGGGCCGGGGATGGCGAATCCGCTTTCGTTTTTCAGCCGCCGTAGTAATACCAAGGCGGTAAAGCTTCGGCAGATGAAAGATGAAGCTTCCAAGAAGACATTACCCGGACCCTGGCACAATTAAAGACTATGCTAATCAAAAAGATAATCTTTCTATTCCTTTGCTTTATTGGGCTCATTTTTCTGGTTCAAGGTCAAACCATAACAAAACTTGACAATAGCCGGATCAGTTTTGTTGCCCTGGATAATAAAATCCAGGCCTTAATGAAAGCTGCTAACGTGCAGGGACTGGCCGTTACTGTTTTCAACAACAAGGAACCTGTTTATAAAAAGACTTTTGGCTACAAGCGTATTGATACAAAAGAACCTATAAAAGCAAATACCAACATTTATGGGGCTTCATTAAGCAAGGCAGTATTTGCCGTATTGGTAATGAAATTGGTGGAAGAGGGGGTACTTGATCTGGATAAACCACTGCAGGACTATTTACCCGAACCTATTTATAATTATCCACCTTCTAAAAAATGGCACGACAACTATAGCGACCTCAGGGCGGATAGTTTATATAAAAAGATTACAGCAAGAATGTGCCTTGATCATACCACGGGTTTTCCCAATTGGAGATGGTTTGAGGCCGATCAGAAGTTAAGAGTAAAATTTATCCCTGGTTCAAAGTATCATTACTCAGGTGAAGGAATGGTATACCTCCAGGTAGTGCTTGAGCATATGCTGGGCAGGGCGTTGGAAGAATTAATGAAAGAAAAAATCTTTAACCCTTTGGGCATGAACAGGTCTTCTTATACATGGCAAACAGCCTTTGAAAATGATTATTGTCATGGGCATACAGCAACAGGTGCATTATATAAGAAAGATAAAGATAATGAAGCCAGGGCGCCGAGTACCCTGGAAACTACGCTGGATGATTATACGCTGTTTACAAAGGCGGTGCTGGAAAATAAAGTATTGAAACCTTCTACAGCCAAAGAAATGTTCACGCCCCAGATCCGATTGAGGTCCATCCAGCAGTTTGGTCCTTTAAGCCTGGTGGATTCGACTGCAAACGATGGGATTCAATTAAGTTATGGTTTAGGCTGGGGCTTGTTGCAATCCCCTTATGGCATGGGCGCTTTCAAAGAAGGACACGGGGATGGTTTCCAGCATTACTCGATTATCTTTCCCGGTCAGGGTACGGGTATTATTATCATGAGCAATAGTGATAATGCCGAAAGCATATTTAAAGAGTTACTGGAAACCGCAATCGGAGATAGCTTTACCCCCTGGTATTGGCAAAATTATTTTCCTTATAATGGAAAGAAAGATTAACGGGCTAACAACAATAAGGAGTCAACATTAAAATACTATTTATGATTGCCCGGATTTGGCATGGTAAGACCAGCGTAGAAAAATTTGACGCTTACACCGAGTTTTTAAAAAAAGTTGCTGTTCCTGACTATCAAAAGACAAAGGGCTTTAGGAGTTTAATGTTCCTGCGACAAATTAAAAATGCCGAGGGACATTTTAAACTTATCACCTTTTGGGAGAACCTTGAGGTGATTAAAAACTTTGCAGGACAGGATTTTGAAAAAGCAAAATACTATCCGGAGGATGATCATTTTCTGTTGGAATTTGAGGAGAAGGTAGAACACTACGAGGTATTTGCTTCCTGATGGAACCCAAAAATTGAAAGATTAGCAAAGGCGATTGATAACTTGAAGAGGGGGCGTAAATTTTACAACGACAAAGATTAAGATTTATAGATGTCCCGGGTAATACGACCTCTGCAAAGCCGGAGTCCATGCTTATTTGGCAAACAGGTGTAACTTCCGGTCACAAGAGAGTAGCTTCAAAAATAGTTATCATGAAAAAGTTTCCATTATTGTTATTGCTCATCCTGGTCTTTGGCCAACTTTTGGCGCAGGAGGGGAGAGGCACCGTTAAACAGTTAAAAATTACCATTCTCAGCACCATGCTATCGCAAAAAGGGATCGGTGAGTGGGGATTTTCTGCTTTGATAGAGGCTGATTCAACAAGAATATTGTTCGACGCGGGTGGGCGGGAAAAGACTGTTCTGGAAAATTGCAAAGAACTGAATATCGATCTTTCGAATGTACCTACCTTGATATTAAGTCATAACCACGGCGACCACACGGTTGGCTGGCTTCCTTTGCGGAATGCCATGAAGAAGGTTCATCCCAATGCCTTATCCATTACCCATGTTGGCAAAGGGCTGTTTGATACCCGTATTTCGGCAAGTGGCGAGGAGAACAGGAGCCGGCAAAATGACTCCCTGCTTTATGTTCAAACCGGTGGCCAGGTCAGGGTTCACAACGAATTCGTTGAAATATATCCAGGCATCTTTCTCACCGGCCCGGTGCCCAGGAAATACCCGGAAAAAAATTATGGGCTGGGAGGTAATATTATCAGGAAAAAAGATGCAGCAGGTAACATCATTGAGGACATTGTTCCGGAAGATATGTCGCTTGTCATCCGTACCGGGAAGGGATTGGTAGTCGTTTCCGGTTGCGGGCATTCCGGGATTATCAATACCGTTGACTATGTTCAAAATAATTTACCGCAACAGCCGGTACTGGCCGCCATTGGCGGTTTTCACCTGCTGGAAAACTCCGATGAGCAAATCAAATGGACAGCAGGGCAATTGAAACAAAGCGGGCTTCGTTATTTTATGGGGGCACATTGCACGGGGATAGAACCCGTTTATCAGATAAGAGAATGGGTAGGCTTGAAAAGGGGTGAATGCATTGTTGGTTCTGTAGGCTCTTTTTTTGATTTGGACAAGGGATTTGTAGCCGGTCCATTGACGAAATAGCTGCTCTGGATTTTTTCTCCGCCAAGCAAAACAAAAGACCTATTACCAGTATGCCGGGCAATTCTTTGATCGAAAATGTGAATAAAGTATTTTAACATTACTGGTTAATGAAGTGCATAATTGTCATAACTATTCTTGCAGGATTAAGCTTGAACGCCAATTCGCAATATGGATTTGTTGATGCTACTATTTTTAAAAAGAACGGAGATAGCCTGAATTGCCAGGTCCAAAGAGAGTTTTCCTACGGGGATCTCATCACTTACCGGTTTTCCTCTGGTTCCCAGGAAAAAACGATTCGGGCAAAACAGATCAAGAGAATCCATACTCCTGCATACATTATTGAAAACATATCAATGAATGGAAAGGATCGCCTGATGACAGTAGTCATAGAAGGGAAACTGGGTTTATATAGTTATACAGTCATGGAGGCGGGTCCAAAACAAGTTAACAATGGTGTTACTTCCTATGGCTCAAAAATGAAAACAACATACGCTTTAGTGAAGAATGGAGTTTCAACTGAACTCTCAGAAAAAAATTACAGGGAAATACTTGGTAGATTGATGGATGACTGCCCATCGGTCAGGGCGTTTGTTGAAAAAAGCCACTCATTTGACGAATTGCAGTACATTATTGAGTCTTATAACGGTTGTAAATAATTGTGCACAGGTCCCCCGTTTATTTAATTTTCCTTCCGTTAGCCTTCGCGCAGGATGCAGACTCCTTTCCGGTTTATTAAATTCGTAACTTAACCCCTGCCCGGGCAGGGGCATCGTTTTAACGAAGTCAGACACCTCAACGGAAGCACACTCAACCATAAAACATAATACATGAGAGAAACAATGTTAATCCTCCATTTTCTTGGCCTTACAATGGGTTTGGGAACCGGTTTTGCGCATGCTTTCCTGGGGAAGGCAGCTGCCAGGATGCCGGCGGGTGATGCGAAAGAATTCCGTTTACATACCCTTGTTTTAAGTAATATGGGGCATATTGGAATTTTTCTATTGATCATTTCCGGTGTTTATTTAATGACACCTTATTGGAAAACGATCCCCTCTTCTCCCCTGTTAATTCTCAAATTATCGCTGGTGGCAATACTCATGGTATTGATTACACTCATCTATTTCTCGGTTAAAAAGGCCAGGAATGGGGATGCGGAAAACCAACTGAAAAGATTGCAGGGGCTGGGTAAACTAACTTTACTGGTGGGCGTGGCGATCGTCATCGTTGCTGTTTCTATTTTTCATTAAAAAGCGCTTGCTGATAAATACAATGACTGTTTATACCAGTGCCTAAAGACCTGTTGCCGGCGGTCCGTTTTACCCGGTCAGGTTACAGCGATTGGGCATTTTATTAAATCGTATCTTAATTTATGATCACGGTAGCAAACCGGGTCAAGGGCTGCCATGATTTAATACTTCCAAAATACTGGTCCCGATGAAATGTATAGTAATAATCTTATTCCTGGCAAGCACATATTTCAGCAATGCACAAGCCGACACAACAATTTATGGCTGGGTTGACTCGGCAACCTACAGAGAAACACAAATCACAGCTGTTTGCGCTGGGGGTGAGAAAACCTGGAACCTGTATCTTGCCAAGAAACTTAACTATCCCAAAGCAGCCCGGAAACAAGGGATACAGGGTACAGTTATTATTGATTTTACAATTTCTACGGAAGGAATGGTATCTGATGTTAAAGTATTCAAATCTGTTGAGAAATCATTAGATGATGAGGCGATCAGGTTAATTGAAAATTGTCGCTGGATTCCCGCTATTCAAAATGGGCGGACAGTAAACTTCAGAAAAAGACAGGAAGTTGAATTCCGTATAGAGTAATGGCAAAATCATTTAATCTGGTTATGGCTGCAGCAAAGTGGGCGTTAGAGTACATTATCCTGGTTTAAACTTAAATCATGTCTAAAAAATTCTTTGTTCTTTGTTTGTCATTTTCCCTAATAAACGCCATATACAGTCAAACAACAACCCGCTTATTTCGGGTTCGGACTGTTACAGCTGGTATTACACTGAATAGTCTTACTGACACTGTCACATTGAATACCGCAATAGAATTTTTGAAGAAAGCAAGGCAGGTATATATTGAAAGTGGTTACGAAGTACAAACAATAAGAATCAGCACCCAAAATCTTTATAAATATCTAAATCAATATTCTTATAACGAGGCGTTGCCATTGCTTGTGAGATTGGATAAAATAGCCCAGCAGCATAACATTTCTTTTTCAATTGGGCAGGTATTGCCACCCGACAAGTACCAGGCAGGGATTGGGGATTGGGCTGAACGACTTGTACAAACTACATCGAATATTAGTTTCAGCCTGCCCATATCCTCCCACGAAGCCGGGATTCATTTTAATTCAATCAAAGCCTCTTCCGAAATTATTGCCGCTATCTCTAAATCAAAAGGAGGAGAAGCTGGCTTTCGTTTTACAGCTTCTGCAAATTGCCCGGCAGGCATTCCATTTTTCCCGGCAGCTTTTCATGAGGGGCTAAATAGCTTTGCCCTGGGACTTGAAACCGCCAACCTTATTACAGAAGCATTCAGGCAGGATAATAATCCAGCCACCGCCAGACAAACTTTAAAGTTGCTTCTTGAAAAAAACTTGCGACCGATACAGGATATTGCGGAGCATATTTCCAAAACCCTAAATTGGCAATACGAGGGGATTGATGCTTCACCAGCTCCAGGCCTGGATGCAAGTATTGGCCAGGCTATTGAAACATTTTCCAAACAACCATTTGGGGACCCGCTTACTTTAAGTGCCTGTGCATTGATTACGGATGTACTCAAGACCCTGGAAATAAAAAAGTGTGGCTATTCAGGCTTAATGCTTCCTGTTATTGAAGATAAGATATTGGCCAAAAGGGCAATGGAAAAAAGGTTTACGGTACAGGAACTCCTTTTGTAT
>DASUMO010000170.1:0-4949 GCA_036277695.1 Chitinophagaceae bacterium | reverse complement strand
CTTTCAAGGTTAAAATTGGTGCCATAGGTAAAGATTCTCCGCCGCTGGTTGGTAAATGGATCGATTGCGTTGACAGTTATCACCAATCGTTTGTTGAAGATCTTACGCTGTACGCCAATATTCATACTGGTATTCCAACGGGCATAACCCTGAGGATTGGCAAAGCGGTTCAGGTTAAAACTTCCGGTAAAAGTCCAGCGATCAGTGGGAATATAGTTGGTATTAAGATTGGATGTGAAGGAGCCGCCATTGCGGAATTTGCGTACAGACTTATCAAACTCGCTGTAGCGGTTGTATGTATAACTGGCACTGGCATTCACCCGCAGTTTCCTGGTAAGAGTAATACCATTCCAGGTACTGATTTCATATTCCTTCCGCCCGCTGATATTTTCCCAGGTCACCTGGGTTTTACCATCCGGTAATAAAGTACGCAACGTACTGAAAACATCCTCTACGATATTATAACCCATCCCCAGGTTCAGGAAATATTTGGGCCGGGTACGGCCAAACACCAAATCCAAATTATGTGCTGTGGAAGCCTCGAGTTCTTCGTTCCCAAACCGGATATTATAAGGATCGGAAAAATCAATCGTGGGATTGAGCTCGCCGATACCGGGGCGGCGTATGCTGCGCCTGTAGGAAGCCGTTATACTTAATTTCTCCTTCCAGGTCTTATTGATATTGGCAAATGGCAACCAGGTCCAGTAATCATTCTTTACATCCCTCCCCTCTTTCAGCAATTCAAACCAGATCGCCGTTTTTTCCAGGGAAGTACCAGCCGAAATACTGAATTGCTCACCCAATACCTGCCGCATCGAAGCCCGGTAATTGTTGATCGTCTGGTGAAAACGGAAATCATTACTCAATAAATCCATTTTCACCATGATATCCTCCGGTTTCTTTTTATAACTGGCATCCACCACTATGTGATTGTTAGAGCGGTTGTAAGCCGAACCCAGGGAAATAAATGTTTTCTTATTACCCAGCATTTTATCATAATTCACGCGGACAGAATGATTATTGATCCGTGTATCGTTGACCTGCTGTTGCAGGGAATCCCTGCCCGTAGGGGTAAAATCAGGAAAATAAAACTGCTGGAAAAAAACCCGGTCGCTTTCATTGGCTGATATTCCAAAACTGCTAATGATTTTCAATGTCTCGCCCGGTTTACCTTTCCAGGTATAGCCCATGCTTAGGTTGGGGCTGGAGCTATAGCCTTCACTTTCCACCTGGCGGCGGCTCAGTTTCCATAATTCATCAAAACGGTTGATATTCCTGTACTCGGTGGTATTGATATTATCATAGTCATTCATATTGTACTGCAACACCAGGTTCAGGAGATTATTCTTATTGATATCATAATCAATATTGATCCGCAGATTGGGCCGGAGCGATTTATTGAGGTATTGGTTCGTGGTATTCAAAAAATTGGAAGAGTCTTTATAAAGATTGTTACGAATGGAATAACCCTCACCCGGGAACCGGTTAAAACCCGCACCCGCATTAATATTGATAGCAAAGCCTTGTTTCCGATAAGTAAAACCGGCGTTAAGGGTAGATTGGCGACGGGTACCTGCAGTTAATGATACACGTCCGCTTTTTCCCACCCTCCCTTTTTTAGTGGTGATGTTAATTACACCTCCCTGCTCACTGGCATATTGTGGAGGTGGATTCGTCATCACTTCAATCTTTTCAATTGAACTTCCCGGCATGGACTCCAGCAAATCCTGTAATTGCTGCAGGTTAAGCTCTACCGGCTTATCATCTATAAGTATCCGGGGTTCTTTTCCTCTAACTGTAATCTTACCATCGGGGTCCTTGGCCACCAGGGGTACTTGCGTCAGCAGATCGCTGGCATTACTGCCCGCCGCTAATGCTGATTCGCCCGCATTAAAAGTGATATTGCCGTCGATGGATTGAATCAGGGGTTTTTCAGCATAGATCACCACAGCCTCCAGGCTATCTGTACTCCGGGGTTTCAGCGTAATATCATTGAGGTTAAAATCATATCGCTCCGCCCGGAAATAAATGCTGTCAATGGTCAGACTTTGCAACCCAATATAGGAAACGGATAATTTATAATAACCGAAGGGTAAATCACTGAAACTAAACTGCCCGTTTTTATCTGAACTGGTAGATTGTTTTGCCAGGCGGTCGTTAAAGGGGAGAAGTTGAACGGTGGCCCCTTCCAGAGCTTTCTTTTTTTCATCCATCAGGTTCCCGGTCAACATCCCCGGGGCCGGTTTTTCCTGTGTAAAAGCAATAAAAAAACGGAATAATAAAGCTGCAGTGATTAAAAGGGATTTTTTAAGCATCGGATGTTTGACGTGCAAAGATAACTTTAACCTGCTCTGGATTACCCGAAAAAATGGACGAATGGCGGGGCAAACGTTTGTTACTCAGGAATTTTCAAACCCACTCCCATAGTTTAATAATAAAAATTCCGACCGTTACTGCCATCCTGTCAGAATCTTGGTTGTTTTGGATATATTTGCATCCCAGTATTAAAAGGAAATAATTTGAATGCTTGACTACGTGACAGATAAGACCCAGGATGAATTAAGGCAGGGTGAGGCTTTTGCGCCTTTTGTCCAGGATCCCAACCAATATAAAAAACGTTTTTATATTGAAAGCTATGGTTGCCAGATGAATTTTGCTGACAGTGAAATCGTGGCCTCTATTTTAAACCAACAGGGATTTGGAGCTACCCGAAACCTGGAAGAAGCCGACCTGGTCTTTATTAATACTTGTTCCATCCGGGAAAAAGCAGAACAGACTGTCCGCAAGAGGCTGTCTGAATTCAGGAAAATCAAAGATCAAAAACAGGGACTGCTGGTTGGAGTATTGGGCTGCATGGCCGAAAGACTCAAATCCAAATTCCTGGAAGAAGAAAAGCTGGTTGATATCGTGGTGGGCCCGGATGCGTATCGCAGTTTGCCCGCTTTGGTGGAAGAAGCGGAGGGAGGGCAAAAAGCCGTAAACGTATTGTTGAGTCGCGAAGAAACCTACGCAGATATTTCGCCGGTCCGGCTGGACAGTAATGGAGTATCGGCCTTTGTCAGTATCATGCGGGGATGTAATAATATGTGTTCGTTCTGCGTGGTACCTTTTACCAGGGGCAGAGAAAGAAGCAGGGATGACCAAAGCATTATCGCAGAATGCCGTGATCTTTTTGAAAAAGGATTCCGCGAAGTCACCCTGCTGGGACAGAATGTGGACAGTTATTATTTTACCGATGATACGAGGAATGAAACGGTCACTTTTGCCAAACTACTTGAACAGGTAGCATTGATCTCTCCCCTGCTCCGTGTCCGGTTTTCCACTTCCCACCCAAAAGATATTACGGACGAGGTATTATTTACGATGTCACGCTACGAGAATATCTGCAATTATATTCATTTGCCGGTGCAGAGCGGCTCCAACCGGATCCTGCAATTGATGAACCGCACCTATACGCGGGAATGGTATAAGGCAAAAGTGGACCGGATCCGGGAAATCATCCCTGACTGCGGAATCAGTTCCGATATTATCGCAGGTTTTTGTACGGAAGAAGATTGTGATCATACCGATACGATAGATATCATGAACTATAGCCGATATGATTATAGCTATATGTTCTTTTATAGTGAACGGCCCGGCACCCTGGCCCAGCGCAGGTATAAGGATGATGTGCCCGAAGAGATCAAGAAGAGAAGATTGCAGGAGATCGTGGAAGTGCAGAACAGGCTTTCACTGGAGAGTAACCGTAAGGATATAGGCAAAACTTTCCGCGTACTGATAGAAGGTGACAGCAAGCGCAATGCCGGAGAGTGGAAAGGAAGGAATAGCCAGAACAAAGTACTCATTTTCCCAAAAGAACAATACGATTTGCATAAGGGGGATTATGTGGAAGTGGAGGTAAGGGAATGCACACAGGCAACCCTTTTGGGAAAAATTAAACCGGCATACTAAAGATAAAGGCAGGGATTTTTTAAGATGGATATACAAAGTATAAAAAACAGGTTTGGCATCATTGGCAATTCGCCTGCCCTCAACTATGCTTTGCAGGTTGCGACCCAGGTGGCCAATACGGATCTCACTGTACTGATAAATGGTGAAAGCGGCGTGGGAAAGGAAGTCTTTTCCCAAATCATTCATACCCTCAGCGCCCGCAAGCATAATCCTTTTATCGCGGTCAATTGCGGCGCTATACCCGAAGGCACCATTGATTCCGAATTATTCGGTCATGAGAAAGGTTCTTTTACCGGCGCGCATGATTCAAGGAAAGGATATTTTGAAACCGTAAATGGCGGCACCATTTTCCTGGATGAGATCGGGGAACTGCCGATCGGTACCCAGGCCCGATTGCTCCGGGTGCTGGAAACCGGTGAATTTATTCGTGTTGGGTCTTCCAAAGTACAGAAAACCGATGTGCGGGTGATTGCTGCAACAAATAAAGATCTCCTGCAATTAGTGCAAACCGGAAAATTCCGGGAAGATCTTTATTATCGTTTGAGTACCGTACCCATCCGGGTTCCTGCCCTGCACGACAGGCCCGAGGATATTCCTTTATTATTCAGAAAATTCGCGGCCGATTTTGCTGATCGCTATAAGACCGCATCGGTACAACTGGATGATGAAGCAAAACAACTGTTAATAAACTATCCCTGGCCCGGCAATGTGCGGGAATTGAAGAATATTGCAGAACAGATTTCGGTTCTTTCACATGATAAACTGATTACGGCCAAGGATCTTGGAAAATTCCTGCAGCCTTATTCCAGTAACCGGATGCCGGTGCTGGCACACCCGGGCGGCACAAGTCATGATTTTTCCAATGAAAGGGAAATTCTCTATAAACTCTTTTTCGACATGAAAAAAGATGTTACAGAGTTAAAGAAAATGTTCCTGGAAATTGTTCAGAACCCGAATATGGTAACGCACAATGCTGCTTTTATTAATGAATTGAAAGA
>DASUMO010000169.1:0-2032 GCA_036277695.1 Chitinophagaceae bacterium | reverse complement strand
GGCAAGGGCTTTGCGAATGATCGGTTCAGCATCGGCGCCACCCACTGTAACCAGGTGAATAATGGTTGACGCATCGGCCTCCTTGACCTCAATAGCCCTTACCAGTGCATACCATTCATCGTAAGGATTGATGATCCACTGAACCCCGTTGCTGTCGAATTTCGTATTGTTATCGGTGAAAGCGATCTTTGCCGTCGTGTCCGGCGTTTTACTGATACAAACTAATATCTTCATACCTGGATGTTTAACAAACCCTGCTTTTGATCATTACCCGGGTCGGGTAAGGACCGGGAAAGTTGTTTATGCAACTAAAACAAAGATAAGTGATGCAAAGGTAAATTCAGGAAAATCCTGGCCAATTTTTTTATGTAATGATGGATCGGATTATTAAGCTACAAGAATTCCTGGCTGCTAACCCCGCGGATAGTTTTATCCAGCATGCATTGGCCTTGGAATATGTGAAAACTGGTGAAGAGGCGAAAGCCAGGCAGCTATTTGAAGAATTATTAACCAGGGATCCTGCCTATGTCGGCAGTTATTATCACCTGGGTAAATTGCTGGAGAGAACTAATCAGAACGAAGAGGCTATCCGGGTCTACGAAAGAGGAATGGAAGTAGCCAGGAAATTGGAAGATCAACATAGCTATGCAGAATTAAAAGCGGCGCTGGAAGAATTAATTTATTAACTCCATGTCTTTGGTTGAACAATTTAAGAAAGCAGTTAAATCAGCCAATCTTTTCGCTGCTTCCGACCAGCTTTTGCTGGCTGTAAGCGGGGGAGTGGATTCCGTGGTTTTATGTGAACTCTGTAAGCAGGCAGGTTATGAGTTCATGATCGCACATTGCAATTTCCAGTTAAGGGGCGAAGAAAGTGAAAGGGATGAAACATTTGTCCGGGAGCTGGCAAAAAAATACCATGTTACCCTGGTAGTTGAAAAATTTGATACCATCGCTTTTGCGACTACCCATAAATTATCCGTGCAGGAAGCCGCCCGCCAACTCCGTTATCAATGGTTTGAAAAACTGATGATCCCTGATTCAGGTTTCTCCAACCTTGACTATGTGCTTACAGCCCATCACGCGGACGACAATGCAGAAACGGTGCTGATGAATTTTTGCAGGGGCAGCGGCCTGCAGGGCTTAACAGGCATCCCGGCCCTTTATTCCTATATCAGGCGGCCTTTACTGGATTTTACCAGGGAAGAATTAATGGAATTTGCGAAGGAGAATAAGCTCGACTATGTTGAAGATTCATCGAATAAAGAATCCAAATATACCCGTAACCTTTTCCGCAACGAAGTGATGCCTTTGATCGCCAGGGCTTATCCACAGCTTAAAGAAAACCTGCAGGATAATATTCACCGGTTTAATGAGATCAATAAACTTTATCAATTCGCGGTAGGGGAAATAAAAAAGAAAATCTGCCGGCAAAAGGGAGCAGAGCTCCATATTCCCGTAAAACAGTTAATGGCCTTTCAAAATCGTGCCCTGCTTTACGAGATCATCCATCCCTATGGTTTTTCGGAAAAACAAATTGATGAACTGATCAAACTGGCGGGCAGCGAATCCGGCAAATATCTCGAATCCGGTAGCCACGAATGGCGCATCATCCGGCACCGGCACTGGTTTATTATTACGCCGATCAAAACAGCCGAAGCGGAAAACATTCTTATTGAAGAAAAGGATCAATCCATTTCCTTCCCGGGGGGGCACTTGCAGTTTGAAAAAACTGGTCAAAGCAGGCCCGTGAATCATAATCTTATCGCCAGCCTGGATGCAAAAGCAATTCACTACCCTTTATTACTTCGAAAATGGAAGACGGGCGACTATTTTTATCCGCTGGGCATGAAGAAGAAAAAAAAGCTGGCCCGCTTTTTTATCGACCAGAAATTATCCAAAGCCGATAAAGAAAAGGTTTGGGTGATCGAATCCGGTAAACGCATCGCCTGGGTGCTGGGCTTGCGGATAGACGATCGCTTTAAGGTAACAGATAAAACAAGCGGTATGATAAAAATTATCCTAAACCCTTTGC
>DASUMO010000168.1:0-5328 GCA_036277695.1 Chitinophagaceae bacterium | reverse complement strand
CAAACATCCAGCCCGATAAAATCTGCAAGCTGTAAGGGCCCCATAGGATGGGCCATGCCCAGTTTCATCACCGTATCAATTTCTTCCACCCCGGCCACGCTTTCATATAAACTGTAAATGGCCTCATTGATCATGGGCATTAGAATACGGTTCGCAATAAAGCCCGGGTAATCATTGACCACGCAGGGAACTTTACCCAATTGAATACTTAGGTCAACTATTTTTTCAGTAACTGCTTTATCGGTAGCATAGCCATTAATGATTTCTACCAGTTTCATAACAGGAACCGGGTTCATAAAATGCATCCCGATGACCTTACTGGCACGACTGGTGGCCGAGGCGATCCGGGTAACAGATATCGAAGACGTATTGGTGGCAAGTATGGTTTCTTTGGGAGTGAGTGAATCGAGCTGTTCGAATATTTTCAATTTCAGGTCAATATTTTCTGTTGCGGCTTCTACCACCAGTTCCGCATCTTTTACACCTTCTATCATGTTAGAGTGCGAACTGATATTGGACAGGGTTAATTTTTTTTGTTCTTCGGTCAGGGTTCCTTTGGCAATCTGCCTGTCACAGTTTTTTTGAATGGTGGTGATAGCCCTGTCGAGCTGGGCCAGTGAAACATCGACTAAATTCACTTTGAATCCGGCCTGCGCAAATACATGGGCGATCCCGTTTCCCATGGTCCCGGCGCCAACGATTGATACATTTTTCATTTGAAGTGATTTCGCCGCAATATAACAAGTTTGCCAACAAGCTGACCGGGCTCACATTCGCTTGATCCCGGATTTAATTTTTATTCTTGAAGTCGCCCCTTTTCCAGGCCTGTATAAACTCAGCCCAGGCGGCAGGATTGAAAATATTCATGGGTGGCGTCTGGCCCTGGTAAACCGCGCGGTTTGCAATCTTATTGAACTGTACCCGCGTTGCTTCACTACCATCACCGGGAATGGTTTGCATCAAAACTCTGCGTTTGGTGGCGTCCGTATTTTTTCGGGCTATTTCAATATCGTCATCGGGCACCTTAGTACTGACAAAATCACGGGCAAATTGTTCCGGAGTGGGTTTAGGCCGGATTATCGTAGCGGGGAGATAAACGGTATCTGCCACCATCAATTGTACGATGCTGTATTGGGATCCCTCCAGGTTGCGGGGTATCATTACCGTTTTTGGCTTATAACTCACATGGGTGAATTCCACTTCATCACCTTTGAGGACCACGATGGAAAATACTCCCTGGCTATTGGTGATGGTACCCCGGTTCTGCCCTTTTACCACGACACTGACAGCAGGTATGCCAACCAGGCTATCGGCCGTCATAATTATACCATATAACTGAACAACGGAATCACGGGCTGTTTCAAACTGTGCTTTGGCAGTAGCAGGGATCAATGAGGCGGTGGCTAGTAAAATGTATAGTAGAATTTTCTTCACTGTGCCAAAAATAAAGACAAGTTCCTATAAACCTAAAACAATTTGCCCCGGCTAATGGTTAACTTTACACTCCCCTTGTTTTTTAACATAAGCTTTGAAAATGACTCAGGAAAAAATTTTAGAAGCCCTTGGTAAGGTCCAGGAACCAGACCTGGGTAAGGATATCGTAACGCTGAATATGGTGAAGGATATCGTCCTTGAAGGAAATAATGTATCCTTTACGGTAGTATTGACGACACCGGCCTGCCCGTTGAAGGATAGAATAAAAAATGAATGTATCGCGGCCATCCAGGCGGTCAGTAAAGATGCGATCGTGGAAGTGAATTTTACAGCTAATACTACCACTAAAAGAACAGATACAGGTGCCGTTCTGCCCAGGGTTAAAAATATTATCGCCGTAGTGAGTGGCAAAGGTGGTGTGGGTAAATCCACTGTGGCTTCCAACCTGGCCCTTGCACTTTCACAGGGAGGGGCAAAAGTAGGCCTGATGGACGCTGATATCTATGGCCCCAGTGTGCCGATCATGTTCGGGGTGCGGGGTGAACGACCCCTCATGATGGAAATTGAAGGGAAGGGCATGATCATTCCCCTGGAAAAACATGGAATCAAATTGATGAGTATAGGATTGCTGGTTGATGAAAAAAATGCAGTCGTTTGGAGAGGCCCCATGGCCAGTAGTGCTATCCGTCAGTTTGTAACGGATGTTTACTGGGATGAATTAGATTACCTCGTCGTGGATATGCCGCCCGGGACAGGCGATATTCATTTAACCCTGATGCAAACTGTACCCGTAACAGGCGCTGTTATTGTGACAACGCCACAGGATGTAGCCCTTGCTGACGCAAAAAAAGGAATTGCCATGTTTGGCCAGGCACAACTGAATGTGCCAGTGATCGGGCTTGTAGAGAACATGAGCTATTTTACGCCCGCGGAACTGCCCGCTAACAAATACTATATTTTTGGAAAGGAAGGCGGGAAACGCCTGGCCGAAGAATACGATCTGCCATTCCTGGGACAGATACCGCTTGTACAAACGATCCGGGAGGGTGGTGACAGTGGTATGCCGGTTATGATGGGTAATGATGAAATCACCAAAAAAGCATTTGAAGAATTTGCCGCCCACGTTGTAAGAAGCGTTTCGATGCGAAATGCAAATTTATCAGCTGAAAGAGTGGCCGAAACGGTTGCCTGATCCCCGTTGGTTGCCTGGCATAAGCAAAAAAGAATGAGATCAGCATTCAGGTATCGGAAAACTACGAAAACAGGAGGGTGCCTTTTTTGCTATTTCTGGTTGTTTGGTACAAATTCATTTCGTGTAAATACGTTGAGTAAACCTCAGCATATTCCGATTCGGGCAACCCTGCCTGTTATTTTTTTAAAGAAATCCCGAAAAAACTCTTTACTAAATTATTGTGGAGCAAAGCTTATTGCGGGTAACGTTAATTTACGTAGGGGTTAATACATGCGAACTATTGCATATTCAAGAATTGCTTTCTACTTTTATCGAAGTATTCCGAAAATAAGAATTGATGTTTTTACGATTTTCTTACGGAATACAAGTTGAATCAACCGGCAAAGCCGGACCGAACCTGAAAAATTCGTACCGATGAAAAAACTCTACAAGCTCCTTAAGGGGAAATTTATTTCCCCTGCACAATTCGACACTCTTCGTTTCCTCCTTTCGGGGAAAGCTTTACAGACTTTTACATTGGTCGCTCAACTGCAGGTTAACTATTTAATAACCCGGAAGGACGTTTCTGCCTTTTAATAAACCTTTTTTATGAAAGCGACGTTGAAAACAATTACACAAAACATGGTCTTCCCGTTTTTTATCGTGGGACTGGCCATTATAGTTTTCCTTAAGATCCTGGAGAACAGGAGTATTGACCGGCTGGTGGCAAGAAACACAGACCTGCTGGTAAAGCTGGAAAAACAAAATGAATTGCAACAGCTGCAGGGAGAGATCGGTGCAATCGATGGCATGCTTCGCGAGTTGCTGGAAAGCGGTGATAGTAAACTGGGCAAGAAATTGCGGAACAAAATTGAGGCCGCGAATACAAGCCTGGCTATCTATGTGCCTCCCGCCAGTACCGAGACCATTGAAAACAACACCCGGCAACTGATCGACCTATTAAAACAAAGAACAACATTACAGTATAACGCTCTCGAAGCATATGCTAACAACCAGGCTGTTGTTGCAGAACAAATGATCTCCTCAGCAAAGAACAAAGAATTACAGGATCGTATTGTTTCGTTATCCGCTGTGCTGATGCAATCCCAAAAAGTATATTCGTTGCGGATCGTGAATTCCATACGGGATAACGGGCGCAATGTACATATGTGGAGTATAACCCTGGTGATTGCGGCCAGTATTCTTTGCCTGCTGGTATGTGCGCACGTCCTCGCCAAGAAAAGACAGAGTGAGGTTTCGGAAGGGAAGGCCAAAAAAGCCGCACGCATCAAAGAAAACTTCCTCGCAAATATGAGCCATGAAATCAGGACCCCGCTGAATGCCATCCTGGGTTTTACCAATATTCTCAGTAAGACCAACCTCGACGAACAACAGCAAAAGCATTTGCATATCATTCATTCATCGGGAAACAACCTGCTTTCAATTGTGAATGATATCCTGGATCTTTCCAAGATCGAGGCGGGGATGATGCGGATTGAACAGGCGCCTTTCCGGGTCAGCGATGTGATGGCAACCGTAGAAGATATGCTCAGTCCCAAGGCTAAAGAAAAAAATATACAGCTGATTGTAAAAGTGGATAGTGAAGTGCCGGAAACCCTTTGCGGGGATGCCGTGCGCCTTACCCAGGTCATGATCAACCTTGTTTCCAATGCGATAAAGTTTACCCAGGAAGGAGGAGTGTATGTAAAGGTTACACCGTTCAAGGCCTCGGGCGATGAATTGCAGCTGGAGTTCCTGGTGCGGGATACCGGGATTGGTATTTCCCGGGATAAACAGAAATTCATTTTTGAGCGATTTGAACAGGCGGAGGCCGAAACCACCCGCCGGTTCGGCGGAACGGGGTTGGGGCTTTCGATTGTAAAACACCTGATCGAATTACAGAAAGGTACCATTACCCTGAACAGCCAGGAAGGTGCGGGTTCAATATTCCTGGTAGTATTACCCTACAAATTGACAAATAAGGAGGCGCCGGTAAATGCCACCAAAGAGAACAATCAAAATCTGCATTTTATGAATAACAACGTTAAAATCCTGGTTGCTGAAGATAATATCATGAACCAGCAGCTGATCAAACACCTGTTGAAGAACTGGAATTTTAAATTTGACCTTGTCTTTAACGGCATCCAGGCAGTGGAAGCATTAAAGAAAGATGAGTATGACCTTGTTTTGATGGATATCCAAATGCCGGAAATGGACGGGCATATGGCTACCCGGACCATCCGCAATGAATTGCGCTCCAATATTCCTGTTATTGCCATGACAGCCCATGCCATGGCAGGGGAGAAGGAAAAATGCCTGAACGTTGGTATGAACGATTATATCTCCAAACCGTTGAATGAAGATGACCTGTTCAACATCATTCTCCGGTATGCAAAAACCGATAATATCAGCCTTGGCGTAAAGGCACCCGATAAGAGCGTGATCAACCTGGATTATATTGAGCAATTTTCAGAAAACGATAAGGATTTTAAACGGGAGATCATCCGCGAATTTGTAACCACGGTCCCGGATAATATTCAAACTATGGAAAAGGCGATCAATGAAAAAAATTATACTACCATTTTCCGGGTAGCACACGATATGAAGACGACGGTACATTTCATGGGACTCACCGTACTGATCGGTCATTTATTACAAAAGATCGAGGAACTGGCTTCTTCCAATGGCGCCCTGGTTGCCATCCGTGAAATGTTCGTAGATAT
>DASUMO010000167.1:0-2963 GCA_036277695.1 Chitinophagaceae bacterium | reverse complement strand
CGGACCAAAGACGGAAAACCTTCTGTACACTTTGAGCATGATGTCTGTGTCCGGAAACAGAAGGCCGATATACTTTCTAATTATGCCGGTATTGAAAAAGCGGAAAAAGCCAACCCGGCTCTTCATACGATCTGATTACAGGCACAAATAGATTTCCTAATAGATATAGCCATACATTCCGTATGGCTTTTTTTTCAACGCCATTTTAATTCCGGTTAGTTTTGCGCGGGATGAACGAACAATCTATTGCGAAGAAGAGACTAATTGTTATTGGAGGTGGCGCAGCAGGTTTTTTCTGTGCTGTCAGTGCTGCCCGTTTAAATCCCCGGCTTGAAGTGCAGCTCCTGGAAAAAACAAATAAGCTTTTATCGAAAGTCAGGATCAGTGGTGGCGGGCGTTGCAATGTCACGCATGCCTGTTTTGATGTAGAAGCCATGAGCAAAAATTATCCCCGGGGACAGCATTTCGTAAAAAAAACTTTTCACCAATTCTTTACCACGGATACTATCCGCTGGTTTGAGGAAAGGGGAGTGCCTTTAAAAACAGAAAAGGATGGAAGGATGTTCCCGGTAACCGATTCTTCTCAATCCATTATTGATTGCCTGGTGCGGGAAGCGAACCGCTATGGCGTACAAATTATTTTAAACACCGAGGTGAAAGAAATGTTGAGAACAGGAGAAGGCTGGACACTTACTATAAATCGTCCCGGGACTGGTTCACCTTTAACGCCAACACTGCAAACTGCCGATTATATCTGTGTCGCTTGTGGGGGTTATCCAAAACTATCCATGTTTGAATGGATCCGTAAACTGGGCCATACCATTGAAGAACCGGTACCTTCCTTATTTACGTTCAATATGCCAGGCAACCCGGTTACAGAATTGATGGGTGTAAGTGTAGACCGGGTCCAAATTAAAATCGTGGGCACCCGGATGGAACAGCAAGGTCCCTTGCTTATAACCCACTGGGGTTTAAGCGGACCCGTAGTACTGAAACTTAGCGCATGGGGAGCACGTGAACTAAAAGATATGAATTGGGAATTTGAAATCACGGTAAACTGGTTGCCGCATTTGAATGAACAACAACTGACCGAACAATTCCGGATCCATCGTTTTGAAATGGCTGCGCAAAAACTTGCCGGAAGAAACCCTTTCGGTTTACCAAAGCGATTGTGGGAATTTTTTATCGGCCAACAGGGTATTCAAACAGCTAAACGTTGGGCTGATCTGAGAACAGAGGAACAACATAAACTGGTAAAACAAATTAACCAGTCCAGGTTCCGGGTAAAAGGAAAAACAACTTTTAAGGAAGAATTCGTGACTGCCGGGGGCATCAGGCTTTCAGAAGTAGACTCAAAAACCATGATGAGTAAAAAAGCGCCTAATTTATTTTTTGCAGGAGAGATTTTGGATGTAGACGGTATCACGGGCGGATTTAATTTCCAGCATGCGTGGACCAGCGGCTTCATTGCAGGGAAATCGATTGCATCCCTGGCGCCTTAGGTTGTTTATGAGCTGTGGTTTTAGTTGTGCAAGGGAAGTTGCCCCAGGTCCTGAGCAGCCCCGGTAATGATCGGGATGATAGGGTGCAAGGATTTAATAATCACCCAGTTGGGACGGGCATTATTTCAATTTTTATTCCACACAAATTGCAATTTCCAGTAACTAAACTGTATCTTTGCTGCCCCGAAATTTTTAAACCCTTCGGGTATTATTTATGTCTGAAAACAATATTGTTAACCTGCCTGATGGTCAAGATGGCACAAACGCTGATGCACAGGAGAATGCAGCTACGCAAACAGTAGAAGCACCTGCAGCGACAACAAATGTACCTGTGCAAACTGCCCACGATGATTTCGATTGGAACGTGGACAAAAGGAATGTAATCTCTTATACAGAAGATGAAAGAGAAAAGTATGACAAAGTGTATGATAACACTTTTATTCAATTGAGTGATGGGGAACTGATCAAAGGCACCGTAGTTGGTTTAACTAAAACAGATGTGGTGCTGAACATCGGATTTAAAAGCGATGGTTTGATTTCGCTGAACGAATTCAGGGATCTCCAGAATATGAAGGTTGGCGATGAAGTGGAGGTGATGATCGTGGATAAGGAAGACCGCAATGGTCACCTGAACCTGAGCCGTCGCCAGGCACGTATTACCCGTGCATGGGAAAGGATCGTGGAAGTACATAAAACCGGCGAAGTGATTACCGGTACTGTTACTTCAAAAACAAAAGGAGGGTTGATTGTGGATGTATTCGGTATGGAAACCTTCCTGCCCGGTTCACAAATCGATGTGAAGCCTGTTACGGACTATGACCAGTTTGTTGGCAAGACCATGGAATTTAAAGTGGTTAAGATCAATGAAGCGATTAAAAACGCGGTTGTTTCTCACAAGGCGCTGATCGAAAGTGATATTGAAGCGCAGCGTGCAGAGATCATGAGCAAACTGGAGAAAGGCCAGGTGCTCGAAGGAACCGTGAAGAACATCACCGATTTCGGGGCCTTTATGGACCTGGGCGGTTTGGATGGCCTGCTTTATATCACGGATATTTCCTGGGGCCGTATTTCTCACCCGAGCGAGGTGTTGAAAATGGACCAGAAGATCAATGTGGTGGTGTTGGATTTCGACGACGAGAAAAAACGTATCAGCCTGGGCTTGAAACAACTCACACCGCATCCCTGGGATGTACTGGGTGAAAACATTAAGGAAGGCAATATCGTGAAAGGAAGAGTGGTGAATATTGAAGATTATGGTGCTTTCCTGGAAATCCAGCCGGGAGTGGAAGGCCTGGTTCACGTCAGTGAAATTACCTGGGCTAATACGCCGATCAATGCCAAAGAATTTTTCAAATTAGGCGATGAGCACGAAGCAAAGATCGTAACCCTGGATAAGGATAGCCGCAAGATGAGTTTGTCGATCAAGCAGCTTTCACCTGATCCCTGGAATGATATTGAAAC
>DASUMO010000166.1:0-2813 GCA_036277695.1 Chitinophagaceae bacterium | reverse complement strand
TAACCTAAGACCAGGCTGCCGATCCAAGTAAGCAGGTCCAGGCTGCCCAGCATAAATCCCCTATGCCAACCCCACCAGGCAGCTACCAATACTACCAGAACCAGGACAATATCTACCCAATTCATATCCGTTTTTTAACTAAGGAAAAACAAATAATATGCCTCTATATTTTGTACCGGGCATTAAAAAATTGATAAAACGAGATTCAGTTAGGACAGCAGGACTTTTTCCTGGTAACTAAACGGCTAAAGGGGGGATGTAAAAACCTCAATTATTATGTGGGAAAAAAAAACGCATAAAAAAGGCCGGAATTTCTTGCCGGCCGCTGAAGATGCATACATGTTCTAAAAAGAATTAAGTTGTTCAGGCTTCGGCTTCCATATACGACTCTACCGGTTCACAGGTGCATACCAGGTTACGGTCACCATAAGTGTTATTTACCCTTGCCACCGATGGCCAGAATTTATTCTGCCGGGTATAATCCAGCGGAAATGCTGCTGACAGGCGGGAATAACTATGTTTCCACTCATCGTCCATAACCATAAACTGGGTATGGGGTGCGTTTTTAAGCACATTATCTTTTTTATCCGCCTTTGCTTCTTCTATAGCCCTGATCTCTTCACGGATCGAAAGCAAGGCCTCGCAAAAGCGATCCAGTTCGGCCTTGTCTTCACTTTCTGTCGGTTCAATCATTATAGTCCCCGGCACCGGGAAACTCATGGTGGGGGCATGAAAACCATAATCCATCAGCCGCTTGGCTATATCTTCGGCTTCAATTTCTGCAGTCTTTTTAAATGGCCTTAGGTCCACAATGAATTCATGTGCACACTGACCATTGTGATTGGTGTATAAGATATCGTATTGGCCCTCCAGCCTGGCCCGCATATAATTGGCATTAAGTATAGCGTATTCCGTAGCAGCCTTTACACCTTCATACCCCAGCAGGCGGATGTATCCGTAGCTGATCAGCAATATACTGGCGCTACCATAAGGCGCCGCCGAAACCGCGTGATAAGCCGGTTGCCCGTTGCGGCCGGCCGAAGCATGGAGGGTAGCATATAAATGAGCGGTATTGTTAAAGGAATGACCCGGTAAAAAAGAAGCCAAATGTTTTTTTACACAGATAGGGCCCATGCCGGGACCACCACCCCCATGCGGTATGGCGAAAGTCTTATGGAGATTTAAATGACAAACATCAGCCCCGATCAAACCCGGGGCGGTAAGTCCTACCTGGGCGTTCATATTGGCTCCATCCATATAGACCTGGCCTCCATGCTGGTGAATGATGGCGGTTATTTCTTTAACGGTCTCTTCATATACACCATACGTGCTGGGATAGGTTATCATAATACCGGCAAGGCGAGAGGCATGCTCTGCCGCTTTTGCTTTCAGGTCGTCCACATCGATATAACCGTTTTCCAACGCTTTTACCACCACTACTTTCATCCCGGCCATGACGGCGCTGGCAGGGTTGGTGCCATGTGCTGAAATTGGGATCAGCATTACATTGCGATCTTTATCTCCACGGCTTTCGTGATAAGCCCGGATTGTTAACAATCCTGCATATTCCCCCTGGGCACCACTATTCGGCTGCAGGCTGCAGGCATCGAATGCCGTTATTTCACAGAGGTATTTGCTTAACTCATCAATTATATATTTATATCCCCCGGTTTGATCGGAAGGTGCAAAAGTATGCATCCTGCTCCAGTGAGCCCAGCTCAGGGGCATCATTTCGGTGGCGGCATTCAGTTTCATCGTGCAGCTTCCCAGCGAGATCATGGAAGTATTTAATGAGAGGTCTTTATTCTCCAGCATCTTAATATAACGCATCATCTGGCTTTCACTCCGGTAGGTAGTAAACACGGGATGGGTCATGAATGTACTGGTTCTCGTCAGTGCTGCAGGAATATGATTCAGCTCATCGTCCTGCCGGATATCAAATGCTACCGGATCTTTATCATTCTCAAAACAATTGATCAGGTCATAAAGATCTTCCAGCGAAGTGGTTTCATCCAGGGATATACCGATATGTTGCTGGTCTATATAGCGGAGGTTGATCAGTTGCCGCTCGGCTTTTGCCCGGATAGCCGCAAGGTTATCCGTTTTCACTGTGATAGTATCAAAGAAGTTGGAGCTTACCAGTTCATATCCCCTGTCTTCAATGGCCTCAGCTACAGTTTGTGTGAGTAATGCGATCCGTTTTGCAATATTCTTTAGACCGTCGGGGCCATGATAAACCGCGTACATAGCCGCCATATTCGCGAGCAGGGCCTGGGCCGTACAGATATTAGAGGTTGCCTTTTCTCTTTTTATATGCTGTTCGCGGGTCTGAAGCGCCATTCGCAGGGCCCTGTTCCCCTTTGCATCAATACTCACCCCGATTATCCTTCCCGGGATATTTCGTTTGAAATCATCACGAGCCGAAAAAAAGGCAGCATGGGGGCCACCGTAACCAAGAGGTACGCCGAAACGTTGAGCCGATCCGACTGCGACATCAGCTCCCAGTTCACCGGGAGCAGTGAGAACAGTAAGGGCAAGCAGGTCGGTTGCCATCACTACATAAGCTCCTGCTTCATGTACGGACTGGATAAAGGAACGGTAATCTTCGATTGAGCCTTTGTTGTTTGGATATTGAACAATAGCGCCGAAAAAAGTTTTATCAATGGTTACCTTCTTATAATCTCCGAACACGATTTCAATGCCAACGGGCAGGGCCCGGGTTACAATCACATCCCTGGTTTGGGGAAAGATTTCCTGGTCAACAAAAAATTTGGGTCTTTCAATATGATCCTGTTTATTCTGCATATTGAAAA
>DASUMO010000165.1:0-10812 GCA_036277695.1 Chitinophagaceae bacterium | reverse complement strand
TGGACCGTTGATAAGAGAGCAGGTTGCGGCGGGTAAATACGAAATAGATCAGTTGATGGAGCGGCCTTAAATAGGCCATTATTAGGGTAACCGGGTCAGTCAGCATTTCTGCTGGCAAATCGATTGCATCAGGATATTTTCCTCTCCACCGGTCGATATTCCAATAGGCCAGGAAAAAGAATAAAAAAAATGGGATGAAATGAGGCAGGGCCTTGCGCCAACTGATTCTTTCTTTAAAACTGCGGATATAAAGATAGAGCAGGGGACCACCCAATAAAGGAAAGGGTTGTGAGAGAAAACTGTTTTGCCAGCCTACAATTTTCAGGACAAAGGGCAGGCTCATAATGGCCGAAGTACTAAAAATATAAAGGGCCAGGAAAATTGTGACCGACCGGTCACTTTTAGGATGAAAATAAACCAGGGCTGCCAGTAATATACCCTGCAGGACACCAAACCCGCAAACGAAATACAAGATATTTTCCGAAATAGAAAGGATAAGCACAATGTTGGCTTGATGAGCTAAGTTAAATAAAATTAGGGAGCACCGGGGCCAGCCCTTTACCGGTCCCGGCATTGTGCGTTTTAGCTCTTGTCAGGCGTTCTGCATATCATTTTACAGGAGTTAAAAATAAATCAGGGCCACGAACCGTTTCCTGTCAACAGTTTGCTGTTAAATATTTACTAGTTTAGGTTACAATTCGGCATTCCCCGATGACAAAAAAGAGTATAAGGCATGGAGTTGAGTAAAACCCTCTCCGACTCAGCGTTGGTAGAAAGCATAAGGTCAGGGCAAAATATCGAGCCAGCCATCAGGTCAATGTACCGGGATTATTTCGGTACCCTTAGTTGGTATGTGTTGAATAATAATGGCACCCAACAGGATGCTGAGGATATTTTCCAGGAAATTGTGGTTCGTTTTATTGAGCTGGTGCAAAAAAATAAATTTCGGGGCGAATCAACTGTCAAAACTTTTTTGTTTTCCCTGGCCAGGCATACCTGGCTCAATGAGTTGAAGAGAAGAGGCCGGGCCTGGGCAAGGGAGGAAAAATTCGAAAATGCCCAGGATCATAGTGCTCCCGATACCAGTTATTTGATTGCCGACCGGGAGGCCCGTTTGGAAATTATCAAGCTGGTAGGAGAACTGGGGGAGAATTGCCGGACTATCCTGCTATTATATTATTATGAAAACAAATCGATGAAAGAGATTTTGCAATTGATGCATTATGAAAATGAACAGGTGGTTCGGAATAAAAAATATAAATGCCTGAAACAATTGGAAGAGATGATCCGGGAAAGACCATTTTTAAAACAAACCCTGATAAATTTACTGCATGGATAACTCTACACAGGGAATGACCGATTTACTGGTGCGATACCTGGACGGGGAACTGACGGAAGCGGAAAAGCAAAAGCTGGAAGCACGGCTCGATGTGGATGTTGAACTCCAGGAAGAGTTGGCATCACTGCGGGCAGCCCGTGAAGCAGTACAACAATACGGTTTAAGGGAACAGGTTGCGGGGATTCATCGCCAGGTAATGCAGGAAATGCATAAACCTCAACGGGTGGGTGGAAATATTCGCCGCGTGATCCGCTTTAGCATTTCCGTGGCGGCCAGTATCATCCTGATCGTAGGGGCTATCCTGGCATTGAATTTTTTCAGTCTTTCGCCTTCCAGGGTATTTACTGACAATTATCTTTCCTATGAATTGGCAACGACCCGTGGTGGACAGGCCGACGTATCGGCCGTTGAACAGGCCTATCGTAGTAAAAGTTATTATGAGGTTACCCGGCGGGTTCCCCTTGCCGGCAATTTGAAAGATCAATTCCTGGTTGGCATGTCCTACCTGGAGCTGAAAAATCCTGCCAATGCCATTGAAGCGTTCCGCAGGATTGTCAGCACGAATGAAGAAGACGGTGGTGGAATCTTGCAGGATGAAACAGAATATTATTTGGCCCTGGCCTATATCGCCAACAGAGACTATGATTTTGCCCTGGAACTTTTGGAAAAAATAAAGCAGGAACCTGCTCATACCTACCATGAAAGGGTAAGCGCTAAATTGATCCGCCAGGTGAAGGCGCTCAAATGGCGGTAGTTGATCTCATCAGTAAGTGGTCCTCCCCGGAAGGGGAGGATTTTTTTTGGTTTACATCGTTTGGTTTGCCTTTTGCGAAGTTCCTGGAATTTATCAAAAGCAAAACGGTTTCTCAATAACCAGCCCTTCGCGAATAAATTTTTTACCGGCCTGGTTACATTTTGTAAGGCTGCTTTTACTCAATAATAACTGGGATCACCTTATTGCGCTGAAATCATTTACTGAATGAGACCGATATATTTCCGATTTATCCTGCTTTTAGCAGTTCCCTTAACAATTTTCATTTCCTGTAAACACCGGATTGAAGATCTTACTCCGCCCCCGGGAGGCGGGGGAAGCTCCGGAGGGACCGGTTCTACCACGCCTTGTGATCCTTCCAAGGTTTATTTCCAGCAACAGGTATTACCTATTCTGATATCCAACTGTGCGCTCAGTGGTTGTCATGATGATGCTTCCCACCAGGAAGGCATAATCCTTACTTCCTATATCAAAGTAATGAGTACTGGCGATGTGCGGCCGGGTAATCCTGGTGGCAGTGACCTCTATAAGTCGATTATCGAAACCGATCCCGGCGATCGTATGCCCCAGCCCCCCAGGAACCCATTATCGCAGGAACAAATTTTGCTCATCCGCCGATGGATCGAACAGGGGGCACAAGACCTGGTATGCGCCAGTCTATGCGATAGCAGTCAATTCACATTTAGCGGGGCCATCAAACCACTTATTGCCAATAAATGCCAGGGTTGTCATAGCGGCAGCGCTGCACAGGGCGGGATTGATTTAAGTACTTATGTTACTATCAAAGCGAGAGTAACCGATGGAAAATTATGGGGATCTATCAATCATCTCCCGGGCTTCTTTCCCATGCCCAAAAACGGGATCAAGCTCTCCGATTGTGAAATAAACCAGGTAAAAAAATGGATGGATGCAGGATCACCAAATAATTAACTATGAAAGGTTTTATCATTTCGCTGATGCTGGTTATAGTTGTTTTGAGCAGTTGTTACTATGATATTGAAGAAGAGCTTTATCCGCCGGTCGGGAATTGCGATGCGGCCAATGCGAGTTATTCCAACATGGTACTACCGCTGCTGCAAACGAATAGTTGCCTGGGTTGCCATAGCGGGCCTGCACCCTCCGGGAATATCCTGCTGGATGGGTATACCAATGTGCGAACTGTGGCACTGAGTGGCAAACTCTATGGTTCCATCAGCCATGCAGCGGGTTTTTCACCCATGCCCCAGGGGGGTAATAAAATGAATGCCTGCAATCTCAGCAAAATCAAAGCCTGGATCGATGCAGGTGCACCAAACAATTAAAATGACAATTATGAACAGGAAGAGAATCGTTTTATCAGTACTGCTGCTTGCAATAATCAGCGGCGGCTGGTACGGGTATAGTGAATATACCCGCAAAGTAAAAAATCTTGCCAGGGTTAAAGCTGAAATCAGCTTAACGGCGACTGAGCTGGTGATGGCCTTTGAAAAGGATGAAACGGCAGCCAATCAAAAATTCCTCGACAAAATTCTGGCTGTAGAAGGAACCCTGAAATCGGTGGAACAAAACGATGCCGGCTTTTATACGCTTGTGCTGGGTGAACCATCATCGATGTCATCTGTACGATGCAGCATGGATGCGAAACCTCATGGTGAGATAGGAACGCTGTCAGAAGGCAGGCAAGTATCCATCAAGGGAGCCTGTACGGGTTTTACCGCAGACGAGTTACTGGGTTCTGATGTGGTGTTGAACCGTTGTGTCTTTGACAATTAAATTTCCTTGCTCTTTGTTGAACCGCGCAGTATCTCTTCAACCTAAATAATAAAAACATAATGTTTCAATTAAAAGAAAGTATCATGAAAAAGAGAATGCTTATAACGATCACCTTTATCTGTACTGCAGTTTTTGTTTTTGCCCAGGATAAGTTTTATACCAAGAATGGGAAAATCCTGTTTTCCTCGAAGGCTGCCCTGGAAAATATAGAGGCCCATAATAAAAGTGTAACCTGTGTACTGGATGCCAAAACCGGCAACCTGCAGTTTGCGGTGCTCATGAAGGGTTTTGAATTTGAAAAAGCCCTGATGCAGGAACATTTCAACGAAAATTACATTGAAAGTCATAAATACCCCAGGGCGGAGTTCAGGGGGCAGGTGATCAACATCGGCGAAATTGACTATACGAAAGATGGAATTTATAAGGCCCTTGTCAGGGGTAAACTCTCCCTGCATGGGGAGACAAAAGATGTGGAAACGACCGGAACCATCGCCGTGAAGAGCGGCAAACTGGAAGCAGATGCCGAATTCAATATTGAGCTTGCTGATTACAAGGTAGAGATACCCAAACTGGTAAAGGATAATATCTCTAAAACAGTTAAGGTTATTGTCGATTGTAACCTTGAGCCTTTAAAAGGATAGTAAACCGATCAATTTAAAATTTTTTATGAAACATTTGTTGCTGATTGTTTTCCTGGTTTTTTCTTTCTGTGCCGTTAAAGCCCAGGATGAGGATTTGCTCAAATTGCTGGGTGAGGATGAAAAACCAAAAAAGGAATTTGTGGAGTATGCATTTAAATCGAGCCGGGTCATCATGAGTCAAAGTATGGAACTGATACGGCCCGGGGTAATGGACATGCGGATCCTCCATCGTTTTGGGAACATTAACAAAGGGGCCTATGAATTTTTCGGCCTGGATAATGCTACGATGCGGCTTGGTTTTGATTTTGGAATAACTAAAAACCTGATGCTGGGAGTGGGCCGCAGCACCAATAAAAAAGAGCTGGATGGATTTCTCAAATACCGGCTCATTCACCAGGGCAAGGGCCCGGGTTCGATGCCTTTTTCCTTTTTAATGGTAGGAGGCAGCAGCATGACGCTTCTAAAGTGGGCTGATACGGCCCGTAAAAACTTTTTTTCTTCCAGGCTGGGTTTTTTTGGTCAGGCCATAATCGGGCGAAAATTCAGCGAAGGATTTTCCCTGCAATTCATGCCTACGATGGTGCACCGCAACCTGGTAGCTACTGCCAATGACCCCAATGACCTGTATGCGGTCGGTGTGGGAACCCGTTTAAAACTTAGCCGGCGCATCTCGCTGAACGTCGATTATTATTATCGTCTTAATCCCAATAGCCAGGATGGAACCCAAAACCCGCTCTCCATCGGTTTTGATATTGAAACAGGCGGTCACGTATTCCAGTTGCACTTTACCAATGCGGTGGGTATGAATGAAAAAGTATTCCTGCTGGAAACGACCAATGATTGGGCAAAAGGGGATATACAATTTGGATTCAATATTTCCCGCTCATTCCAGGTCAGGAAGAAAAAGAACTGAGTCCGTATTTTCTTTTTGCAAAATAAACGAAGGTGAGTAATACAACTATCGTCCCCGCGATCCACCACCAGTTCCGTGATGCCGGCGCCGGTTCATATTGACCAATCAGGATAAGCGGCGCCCAATAGGAAGGTGATTTGAAACGAGGATCGGTATCCGGGTCGAACAAAAAATCCATTTTAGCCTGTTGAAGAGCAATATCGGGGCTGTAATTTTTTTCCAGGTAATGGTGAAGACGCTGGAGTATAAAGGCCGTGGTTTGATCTTCCGCTTTCCATAAACTGGTAATAATATTGGGGCAGCCTGCATAAGCAAATGCCCTGGACAGGCTCATCAGGCCTTCCCCTTTGATTAACCTCCCCGTACCGGTTTCACAGGCGCTGAGAATAATCATCTGCGTCGAATCCAATTTGAGTCCATAGATCTCCCCGGCATAAAGACGGAATTCTGTATCCCCCCGGGGATAAAAGGCAATATAAGAACGAATCGGTTCCTCGTTATTTACCGATGCATGCGTGGCAAGATGAAGTGTTTTATAGTGATTGGCCTCCTGCATGAAAATTTCCTTGGTGGCCATGGAGTCCAGTAATCTTTTTCCTTCCAGCTTGCTGATCTCAGTTCCGGATGCAGGAAGTCTGCTGAAAGTTGAATGATCAATCATATTCTCATAACCTTTGCTGGCAAAGGGTGCGAGGGCCAGCACGCCGCGGGACCTGGCTTTATTTTGGTGGTTCGTTAATAATGCAGTTGAATACTGGTATTGAAGGGTAAATCTCTCCAGCAGGTAATGATGATTGCGGTCTTGAAGGGCCTCAAAGGGCAGGTAATGCAATTCATCATCCGGGATAATGATAAGCCGGTTGATATCCGATAATTTTTTTTCGAGTGGAAAAAGTAACGTATGATAAAGTTTTTGAGAAAATAGCGATCCCTCGTAGCGTTGTTGACTGTTGCCAGGTTCGAGGTATCGTTTAAAGGAATCAATCGTCAAAAAGAATTCTTCTGTGACCTGGATCCGTAAATAATCGAGCTTTTTTTTAGTAACCAGTAAGGTTACCAATTCGGTGGCAGACAAATGATAACTAATCAAGGCAGTTGCGGGATCCAACTGGTTTTGCAACCATTCAATAGGCGGAATGGAACTTCCGTAATTATCAGTTTCCCTGCTCTTATGTTTTTGAATAGTTTCCTGCAGGCGTCCAAGTGCTATTTCCTGTTCTCTTACCTGGTCCTGGTAGGCAGTTAATAGGTTCGTATCCATGGTTTGTATTGCCTTTAGTGAAAGACGGGTGATGGAAGACCGGAGTTCGGATTCCTTTTGGAGAAGAGTATCATCCTCCAGTACCTTTTCCTTCCATTCGTTTTCGCGGATATTAAAGGCCAGGACCGAGGCCTTATTTCGCTGGTCAAAATAATAAGCATCTTCGAGGTAATTCTTTCTTTTGGTGAGGGAATAAAGGTCCAATGCAATATCAATCGGTTTACTATGAACCAGCCATTTTAATTTGTTCAGGAATAAACGGGCTTCATCAGAATTATAGGTTTTCTCGACATGGTCTGCCAGTTGGAAGGCAGTACGGTAGGTATCCATTGCAGCTTCCAGCATCTTCAAATCTTTTTCCTGTTTATACCAGGCAGCCAGCAAGTCGGCTTTTGCGGAAAGCGTAGTAAACAGATTAATATAGGAAAAGACAGCACTGAACTGAACGGGGTTTTGAAAGAGCTGTTCAGGCCGGAAGGAAGGGTCAAATTGTTGTATCGCCTGCTGGTAGGTTGCAGCTGCCTGTTCAAACAAATTGTTGGATGCCATTATATCTGCCTGGAATTTCAACAGCAGGCCATGAGGAATATTCGGTTTTGAACCGTTCCAGCGGGTATTTTCCTCCAGGGCTTTATTCAGGTAATAGTTGCCTGAATCCTTTAATCCCTTCGCAGAATAAGATAAAGCCAGGTTATAATACAGGTCTATATTGCGTTTGTTTTCCCCGTATTGCACCTGTTGCAGGTAACGGAGAGCCTCGGGATGGTTGCCGGTTTTTTGTTCAATGATTCCCAGGTTATGGATAATTTCATTGCGGAGAATATTGTAAGGAAGTATACTTTCAAACACTTTTTTGGCTTCCCCGAATTCTTCCAGTTTTACCAGCAGCGAACCCTGGTTGATCCGGTAATTGACCAGCAGGGATTCATTGCCGGGCTCCGTTATGGCCAGCACGGCGATGGCCTTTTGAAAATAATTACCGGCCTGGCGGTAATTGCCGTTTTCATAATAAAAACTACCCAGCCGGTTATACAGTCGTTGAGACCCCTCGAGAGGCTGTGGGTAACGGAGCGCAATCGCTTCTGCCCGCTTATAATAATGGAGAGCAGAATCAAATTCATTTTCAGACTGCAGAATACTCCCGGTAAATAATAAAGGTTTAAAGAGAAAAGAATCTTTTAGGAAGGGTGCTCGCCCGTACAGGTCCAGGACTGCATGATAATCTTTTTTTGCCTCATCGGTACTGTCGAAGTAGTATTCGATATAAGCCAACCTCAACCGGCTAAAAAAGGCCAGGGAATCAAACTGCTCCTTTTCCGCCAGGGCTGCAATTTTTCTAAACTCCTTTAATGATTTCCGGAAAAGCGAATCGGAGCGATCCAGTGATAATTCGTCATCCCGGAAAGATAATCGTTCAGCCGTTTGGAAGACAGACTCTGTCTTTCGGAATTGCTCGACCAATTGCCTCTTATTATTTCCCGGTTGAAACTGGGAATAAGAGAATAACAGCCCGGCTGCCAATATGGTAAACAGGACAAATCTTATCATGAATCAACCTGGTCGGTTTATCAAATTTAACCGTTGCACCTTAATTCGCAATAATGATCACACAGGGCGGACGGGGCCGGGCCTCCCTTAACAAGCGGGCATGATCAATTCCGGCAGCAGGATAGCTGATGATGGGGATGCTGCGGAGAAATACTCCCAGCTCTTCCCGGTCCTGCAGGGTTTGCAGTAAATCAGGTGCAACAGTTGCCATCGAGGTATAATAATATAGTCTGACCCGGATCTTGTTGACGGCTTTACCACTTTGATCATTTAAGCGGTATATGATATCGATATCACGGCGATCATCATTCGAAGGCGTATTCCCGAACAACCCGTTGCGGACAGATTGTGCCAGGTTGATCTGTCCATTTACGGTTTTTACATCGCAACCGGAACCATTGGCCTGGCCGCCTTCATCAAACACAGAGCCTGCCACCGGCAGTAATCTTGATTCCAGGGCGTTGTAGACCGGGAAGGCAATGCTGTCATGTTGCGAAAGCCTGTAAAATTTATCGGTGAAATTAATACCGGAAAGTACCACTGTCACCGAAGTCTGGGTTCCCCCCGGTGCAGTATGAGTAATGCGATAACGCAGACCGGTTTCGCTTTTGCTGACATTAATAGCCCCGCTGTTCTCATCGATTTCAATTCCATCCGGGAAACCGGTATAAGTCCCGGGTCTTTTTTCGAGCGGGTAAACAATATAATCATCGGCCTGGTTGCGGAGATAAAGGATGGAATCTCCATAACCCAGGTTATAAGGTCCTGTTGCTGTTATATCGCCGGGTGTGCATGACAACCATGAAAAGGCTGCGCCCACGAGGGAGAGCCATAAAGCAATACCAAGGCTGGGTTTCATACAGGATTTATTTAAGGCGAAAGAATGGGTCAACGTAATCAATCCCGAAAATATTTCCTCCAATTTTCAAAATAAAGTATAAATCTCAACAGGAGGGTTGATTGTAATCAGTTTGTTTTGCATTGCATTAAACGGCAACTTTGCGGGCAATATTCAAGGGTAAACAGGCTATATGACAAGAATTGGATTGATCCGGGAAGGCAAAATTCCAGCAGATAACCGGGTGGCTTTAACACCGGCCCAATGCAAATGGATACACAAGAATGCAGCCTCGGTCAGGATCCTGGCCCAACATTCAACCGGCCGCTGCTTTACAGACAGGGAATACCAGGCAGCCGGTGTGGAAGTTAAAGAGGACATTTCAGATTGCGATATTTTATTGGGCATAAAAGAGGTGCCGGTTGATCAATTGCTACCAGGAAAAACCTACCTGTTTTTTTCTCATACCAAGAAGAAGCAACCCCATAATCAAAAGCTTTTACAGGCTATCCTCGAAAAGAAAATCCGGCTCATCGATTATGAATGCCTGGAGCATGAAGACGGGCAGCGTATCATCGGTTTTGGATTTTTTGCCGGGGTGGTAGGAGCGCATAATGGGATGATGGCCTATGGCAGCCGTACCGGACTTTATACTTTAGACAGGGTGTATAAACAACGAAGTTTCAGGGAATTGATCCATACCTATTTTGGGCTTAGGCTGCCAAACGTAAAGATTGCAGTAACAGGTTCAGGACGGGTAGCCCATGGAATCCTAGAGATCATGAACCTGATGGGGATCCATGAAGTGGAGCCGGATGAATACCTGCAAAGGAGATTTTCCTACCCGGTTTATACCCAATTGAAAGGGGCAGAACTTTACAGGCAAAAGGATAATGGGAACTATAGCCGGGAATTGTTTCACGAGCACCCGGAAAAATTTGAATGTAAATTCCTGCCCTATGCCGCCCAAACCGATATTCTCATGAATGGGGTATATTGGGATAAGAATGTTCCCCGCCTGTTTGAAAAAAGCGATATCAGTTCCGAGGATTTTATCATTCAGACCATTGCTGATATAACCGACGATGTCAATGGATCAGTTCCCATTAACCTGGGCGATCAAACCCTGGAGGACCCGATTTATGGGGTGGACAGGAAAACCTTTCAAAAAACGGCTCCTTATTCAAAAAACTCCATTGATATTATGGCGGTGGGCAACCTGCCGAACGAATTACCCCGCGATGCTTCCCGTTATTTCGGGGAACAACTCATCAAACACGTGCTGGAAGACCTGGTAGAAAATGGTTCGGAAATCATTAAAAGAGCCACCATAACCGAAGCCGGTGATCTTACACCCGCCTATGAATACCTCAGGGATTATGTATCCGGCCAAAATGGCCAATAAGTATTTAGAAAGCCAGGTAATAATCTTTCAGGAGTTGAATAAAACCGGGGCTGTACTGCCCTGATTCGTTTTTTATGCTGATTTCTTCCATCAAAGGGTCTGACGGCATATTTCCTTTATGCTGACCTGCTAACATGATCCGGGAAAAAGCGTGGCCTGTTTTCGGGCGAACCAGTATTTTTTTCAGCAGGGAAAATTCGTATTTATCTAACAACCCTGTCAATTCTTCATTGCGCTTATAGGGCATGAGTAAATAAAAATCGCCCTCCACGGCCAGGAGCTGCTTTATTTTACTGAATAAGTCATCGAGTGCCAGGCTCTCTCCATGATGAGCCATATTTTT
>DASUMO010000164.1:0-4745 GCA_036277695.1 Chitinophagaceae bacterium | reverse complement strand
CTTGCAGCAGGTGATGTGTCAATGTATAGGTACTGATAGTTGCACCGGTGGCGGAAAGGATACCATGACTGGCTTTCAGTCCGTAAAAATCCCGCATCTCTTCGGTGCCCAGTAATTCCACTTCAAAACCCGCTTCCTTCCTGGCCTGCCATTCTTTTTTAATAAAACCAGCTTCCTTTTTATGCGTCGAAAAGAAAAGACTGGGATTGGTTTCAAAACCGGAATAACCGCTTTCCTCCATTATACTGACTAATTTTCCAATGGCCTCACCACAAGCCTGGTAAGCCCGTTTGGCCTTTTCCCAGCCAATTTGTTTTGACAATCGGTGTAAAGGAATATCCATTTCATATTGCAGCAGTGAAGTACTGGCACAGGTACTGCCCAGACCAATACTCCTGGCATCAAGCAGTATACATTCAATCCCAACCTGGGTAAGCTGGTAGGCGACCAGCGCCCCGGTAATTCCCCCGCCGATAATGACCACCCTGGTTTTTTTATTGGATTCCAGCTTGGGATAATGATAAAGCAATCCTTCTTTAATCAGCCAAAAAGGCTGTCCTGCGGTTAATTCCATACACTTACGATAATTATAAATATAGGATTCCTGATCAGCTTCCTGTTTGAAAAGTTGTATGACGGATCGTGGGCCAAGGGTATTGCGAAAATTATTTCACCCCCTTTTTTCGTTTATGAAATTCGGCCGCCTCATCAATGGAATGACTGGTATGTAAATTCGACTCCTTGCTGGCCAGTTCAGATAATTTGATATAGAATTTCTTCAGCGTTTCCAGCTCTTCATTGGTCAGGTCTTCAACGTCCACGAGCCGGTTACTGGCCTTAGGATCGGAGGCGATCAACTCGTTCAGTTTGAGTTGAAGTGCTACAGTATCCTTATTTTGCGATAATTGGATCAGGAAAACCATGAGGAAGGTGATAATGGTGGTGCCGGTGTTAATGACCAGCTGCCAGGTATCGGAATAATTGAAGAGGGGACCTGAAATAGCCCAGGCAAGGATAACGGCCAGGGCAATGATAAAGGCCCAGGGACTGCCGGTCGCTTTAGTAACTTTGCCGGAGAATTTTTCAAAATAAACCAACCAGTTATTTTTTGATTTCTTTTTCATGCAGGATGATTTAGATGTTTCCCTATTATTATCAATATCAATACCGAAATTAAAATGATCGGATTTAGAGCAACCATCCATCGTTTTGACAAGCAGGGTGAGAAAACCGGATGGACCTATATTGAAGTACCGGCTGATATAGCTGGAAAGTTAAAACCAGGTACCAAAACATCGTTCCGGGTTAAGGGCAAGCTGGATCATCATAAAATAGAAGGGGTGGCGCTGATGCCGATGGGTGGCGGACGCTTTATTATGCCTCTCAACGCTGCCCTGCGAAAGGCAATCGGTAAACGGCAGGGCGCCATGCTACGAGTACAATTAGCTGTGGATTCACAACCGTTTCGTTTCAACCAGGACTTTTTAGCTTGTCTCAACGATGAACCCGCAGCCCTCGCGTTTTTTAAAACATTACCCGGATCCCACCAGCGTTATTTCAGTAAATGGATTGATGAGGCCAAAACAGAACTGACCCGTACAAAAAGAATAGCGCAGGCAGTAAATGCCTTATCGGTGAAGCTGGGATATGGCGGGATGCTCCGCATGAATCAAAAAAAATAGGACATTTCTTTATTCGTTGTATTCTTCAACCAACTGAGAAATATTTTCCCCACAAAATGGGATGCTAACTGGTCTGAAATTGATTTCCAGTTAACAGCTCCTGCTGGCCCGGTAATTGTTTAAATAAGGTCAAACAATTTTTTATGAAAAAGATATTTTTTTCCGTAATGGCTACAGTTGTCCTGGCCGGTTTTACAGCCTGCTCCGATTCGAAAGACAGGTATGTTGACCTGCGAACCGGGAAACCCGTAAATCTTGTAAAAGATGATCAATCAGGTTTGATGGTTGATGAATCAACAAAAAAACCAGTCTATATATATGTGGATACTAAAAACAATGATACAATTTACGGGAAGACCGGTGTGGTGATCAATGGCCAGGTTTCTACCAATTCTGATGGGGAATATGTTTATGTAAATGACCTGGAACCTTACGAGATTAAAGACGGGGATTATAAGAAGGAAGTCGAAAAGGATGGTGATATCAAAATCAAGGATGGAGATACTAAGGTAAAAATTGATGGAGAAACCGGGGAGAAGAAGGTAAAAACGGATGATTAAAAAAGAAGGGACAAAGAATTAGAACCTATGATCATTGTTAAGCGGGGCCTGGAATGGCCCCGCTTCTTATTTTGGAGATTGCTATACTTTCCGATTAATAGATCTTTTCTTCCTGCTGCTGGTTGCTGAGATAAACCTTGCCGCTCCGCTGGAAAATCTTCCTGATGTAGTAAGCGCACAATTCATTGGGATTATAACCCCTGAATTCACGGGCCAGCCGCTGGATATTACCCTTGTATAATTTATTGAAGGTTACTTCTTCCACACTGCGTTTAATCTGGGAGGGGCTGGGATTTTCCGTTTTGAGATTAATTCCCAGCTTGAAATAGCCGATCCGGGCATTGATCTCGTTTTTCCCTTCGTGCACACCGGCTACAATCAGCGGGAGTTCATGTTCAATACCCAGCATCACTCCACCATAGCCGCCATTTGTAATATAAGCATCCGCATAAGGCATAATATCGGCAAAGGGAATAAAATCTTCGATGATCAGGTTTTGCTGCGGAAATCTTTTGCGTAATTCCGCGGTACCGGAACCACCCGTGGTGGCAATAACCAGGGTATCACTGTTTTTCAACGCTTCCAGGGTGGGAACGATAATTTTTTCCGGGTTTTTCTCAACGGTTCCCTGTGTTACCAGCACGATTTTATCGTAATGATTTAACAGGTTATTGAACCAGGGGGCATGCTTTTTCCCTGAAGTGTAGGGAAGCAGCGCGCCAATAAAACGCACATTCTGACCCAGGTCGCTGCGATAGTATTCAAATCCTGGTGTTCCGCTTTGCAAAATCAGCGTTGCCTTACGGGCCATTAAATCGAATACGCTTAATCCGTGGTGTTCAATCCCGAATTTCTCCAAAACCTGGTGCATCACCTGGTTGGGTTTACGGAAAAGAACCTGGTTGGAAAAATACCGCAGAAATCTTTGTTTGATTTTCCCTAAAGTAGTATAGGAGGGAGTCATGCCCAGTCCGGGAGGAGCAAGATCCCTGGAAGATTCAATCAGGGGCATTACGCCAATTGAAATGACAGGGATATCCATTTTGTCAGAAACAAAAGGTATCCCGGTAAACGTGCAATCTGCAACCATGATATCAAAAGGAAATTCCCGGTAGATATCCAGGATATCAGCAAAATATTCCGGACCGCGAAGAATAAATGCGTTGACCAGGTCAAAACGCAGTTTGCTGATCTGGTTTTTGATTTTATCTCTTTCAGGAAACACCTGTTCAACATTCTCACTGTTTATATCCATCGCCACTTTGAAAGGATAATGGGGGATTTGTAATTTTCTAATTCGTTCAGCATAGACGCCGGAAGTGTACCAGCGGACATCGCAGCCCAGTTCTTTTAAATGAACAGCGAGACCTGTAAGAGGATTAAAATGGCCATCGGCCGGAAAATTGGCAAACAGGATCTTTTTTCCCGCCAGTTCCCCCGTCTGGAGGTTAAGGTTGTTGGTTAAATGGTTGTTGAAATTCATGTCTGATAGTTTGAGAATAAGGTTTATGGCCTGCAATGTTAATTGTCTGGTCCGTTTGTAAAAGTTAAAATATGTATCAACTGGAATTTGGACAGACCAAATGCTGCAGGAGAGGGATGAGTTGTTCCAGGCTTATTTCGGCGGCTAAACCTGTTTGAACGGGTCGGAGAATTTTAGATCGGTGGTTAGATTCAGACGGCAAGCGGATTAAGAAACGCATCCCGGGCAACTACGATTGGCAGCCTGCCCAAATGAGGCAGGGAAACGGTAATTTGCCTTTATTATTCCTTTTATTTGCAACATGATCCAATCCATTCATGATTTCCAGCGCCCCTTTTTTATTGGAATTGCAGGCACAGGCATGAGCGCCATCGCACAATACCTGCAGGGGATCGGTAAAAAAGTAAGTGGAAGCGACAGGTTTTTCAAGGATAATGAACCAAATGAAATTCGCAATAAACTGGAAGCGGCAGGTATCCCCTGTTTTATTCAGGATGGGGCAGCGATTGCCAATTCCATTGACCTGGTTGTGGTTTCGACTGCGGTGGAGGATACGGTGATCGAGGTACAGAAGGCCCGCCAGTTGAATATTCCAATTATCAGGCGTTCCGAATTATTAGCCCTGATCGCGGCGAGCAAAAAAACCATAGCCGTTGGGGGTACCAGTGGAAAAAGTACGACAAGCGCCATGGTATTTGATATCCTGGAGTCGGCCGGTATGCAGCCCAGTATTATCAGCGGCGCGGGACTGATCAGTATTATCAAAACCGGTAAAATGGGGAACGCGAAAGTAGGCAGCGGGGACTGGTTGGTTATTGAAGCTGATGAAAGTGATGGATCAATCGTTCAATATAAACCTGAGCTGGGATTGTTGTTGAATGTTGATAAGGATCATAAGGAGATTGATATTTTAATGGAAATGTTTACCACGTTTAAAAATAACAGCAAGCTCTTTGTCGTGAACCAGTCCCATTCCCTTGCAAAACAGCTATCACAGCATATTGAACAGGATTTTTCAAC
>DASUMO010000163.1:0-9436 GCA_036277695.1 Chitinophagaceae bacterium | reverse complement strand
GGTAAAACAGGGATTACCAAAAAAAGCACCTTTCTTGTGCGCTTTCCAGATCGCAGTAACATTACTGCCCATGGCGTTGGTAGAGAGATAAAATACATTCCCATAGCCCCCTGTACATAACAGGACCGCATGGCCGAAATGCCGCTCGAGCTGTCCGTTGACCAGGTTACGGCAAATAATCCCCCGGGCCTTTCCATCAATGATTACCACTTCCAGCATTTCATGCCTGGTATACATTTGTACATTGCCCAATGCAACCTGTCTTTCCAGGGCCTGGTAAGCACCTATCAGTAATTGCTGGCCGGTTTGTCCGGCAGCGTAAAAAGTCCTTTTCACCTGTGTGCCACCGAAGGATCGGTTATTTAATAAACCGCCATATTCCCTGGCAAAAGGAACACCCTGTGCTACGCATTGATCAATGATGTTGACACTGACTTCAGCCAGCCGGTGCACATTGGCTTCACGGGCCCGGTAATCGCCTCCCTTTATGGTATCATAAAAAAGGCGGAAAACAGAATCCCCGTCGTTTTGATAATTCTTGGCTGCATTGATTCCGCCCTGCGCAGCAATGGAATGTGCACGGCGGGGAGAATCCTGGAAACAAAAAGCTTTAACCTTATAACCCAATTCACCCAATGAGGCCGCGGCGGATGCACCGGCCAAACCCGTGCCCACCACGATGACTTCCAGTTTACGTTTATTGGCAGGATTTACCAGTTTACAATGGCCTTTATAGTCTGTCCATTTATCTTCTAACGGTCCGGCCGGGATTTTTGAATCAAGCATAAGGACTGTTTTCGCTGATTATATTGTTGTAATTTTTGCTCAACCTTACTACCTATTTCCAAAACTCTTCCTCCCCCATTTACCACTACTTATTACCTTCTTCTTTCATTACACCCAACCCAGATACATACTGATGGGCATCATCGCGAATACAAGGGATATAATGATAGAATAACCTATGCCGAACGCATGGATCATTGACAGGTATTTTGGGCTGCTTACCCCAACGGTGCGAAAGGCACTCTGGAATCCATGGATCAGGTGCCAGGCAAGGGAAATACAGGCCAGTACATATACGATTACTACCCAGGCTTCCTGGAAAGTGAGTTGCATCAGGCCATAGAGATTGTGCATATATTTTCCGGGTTCTACTTCAATCTCTTCCACACCGGTAAACCTGGAAGGGATCCAGAAATGATACCAGTGCAGGATAAAGAAGAGAAGAAGAATGGTGCCCAGCAAACCCATACTGCGGCTATACCATTTACTTCCTTTATTGCCCATGGGTATGTTATAAGCAACCGAGCGTTTATTACGATTGGTAAATTCCAATACATACCCCTGTATTATATGGAGAAAGATTCCTGCAAACAAACCCACTTCCATCACCCTGATCACTACCGTAGATCCCATATAATGGGCTGCCTTGTTGAACATCACACCCCCGTCATTGGCCCAGATGCAGGCATTGACCCCCGCATGTACAACCAGGAAAGAAATAAGAAATAAACCCGTCAAACCCATCACCAGCTTTTTGCCTACCGAGGAAGTGAACATTTCAGACCATTTCATAAATAGCTTGCTTAAGGGGGGTAATCAAATTTGCTGCAAAAATAGTGTCCGAAGGCCAAAAAAGGTAAAAGATTTAAACAGGCAGGGTTTGCGCAAACAATTACCCTGCGACCTGCCGGGTGCATTTTATCTATAAATCCGCCAGGGATTCATCACAAATTCCTTAGGACTGGTATTTTATTGGCAGCTAATGATCCAGTCTTGCCATCAGTTCATTGTCTATTTTCTTAAACAAATGAAAGGGTTTATAGGTTCGCCAGTTAGCGAGTTCCATCAACTCGACAAAACGGTTGAGATGGGCATGCTTGAAGTCGTATTGAGTGGATTCGGGCATATTGAGACAGACAGCCCAGCCATTTTCCTCAGCCAGCTCATCATACAATTCTTCGTAATAATCCTTACCGTCACTGTGATAATTGAGAACGTTCTCGGCAATCAGGATGAATTTGTTAATGCCTTCGTACATCAGTTTCTCCAGGACCTCCCGTTTTAATTCCATAATGTCGTTTTCCACAGCATCATTCCATTCGCCAATCAGCTCAATGATCGCATATCTTTCATCGTAATCGGCCAATAGTACTTTGAGGTAAAGAGTCCGGCTGCCGAAATCATCCCATTGCGGATGGATATAATAATTATAGACGGTTTGGGAAAATTCAAACTCCGAATATTGGCGACCGTAAAAGGGGGAACGCTGGTCTTCTTCGCTCACATATATATGGCGCCAGTTATAAAATGGTTCAATGTCATGCATAGGCAAACTCCTCGCTGCAAATATAAGCCAAGTGGCCTTGGAGAAAGGAGCCAACAGGTATGAAAACGCGGGATTATTTTTAAAGAAATATTTTTTCTTTATCCTATAATATTTCAAAAAAAAATAGTAAATACTCAACGGCGTTGCAAGAGATAATCTTTTAATGGCTGGTAGGCAGCTTTCATCAGCGTACTTTGTTTGGGCTTATGCAGTATGGATTGAACCGACTCCGGTATGCTCACTGTTTTACCCGTGCTTTCCCGTACCGGGTCGGGGAACTTTACCGGGTGGGCCGTTTCTAAAAAAAATCCTTTCTCGCCGGGGTGATCAAGCAGGTAGCGTTCCAATGAAAGATAGCCTACTGCGCCATGCGGATCCAGCAGGTACTGGTATTGCCTGTATACATTATCAATGGTATTCATGGTTTCCTCATCTGTAATGCTATAAGATGAAAGATGTTTTTTCAGTTCGGGAAACTGGTGCTGAAATATTTCAAGGATCCTGGTAAAATTGCTGGGGTTGCCCACATCCATTGCATTGCTAATGGTGGGTATAGCGGGCCGGGTAACCAATTCCTCCCCGGCCAGGTAGCGGGTTACACTATCATTTACATTGCAGGCGGCAATGAAATGCTGCACGGGCAGTCCGGATTGAAAGGCCAGGATACCTGCACAGATATTTCCAAAATTTCCGCTGGGCACGCTGATGACGGGTGTAATTGATTTGTCCTTCCATTGTTTCCAGGCAAAGAAATAATAGAACTGTTGCGGCAGCCAGCGGGCCACGTTGATTGAATTGGCCGAGGTAAGAAATAAAGCCTCCTGCAATGAAGGATCGGCAAATGCTTGTTTTACCATTTGCTGGCAATCATCAAAGCTACCTTCAATTTCCAGGGCACTGATATTTTTACCCAGGGTTGTCAATTGCTTTTCCTGTACCGGGCTTACTTTGCCCGAAGGATAAAGTATTACCACTTCCACACCATCCACATTGTAAAAACCATCGGCTACTGCACCGCCCGTGTCCCCGGACGTAGCCACAAGGACCGTTATTTTCTTTGACTGTTTTTCCCTTGTGAAGTAACCCAGGCATCGGCTCATAAACCGGGCCCCGACATCTTTGAAAGCAAGAGTTGGCCCGTGAAAAAGTTCCAGGGAAGAGATTCGCTCATTGATACCCACCAGTGGTACCGGGAAATTGATTGTTTCTTTTACAATAGAAAAAAGTGTTTCCTCGGGAATGGTATCTCCTGTATAAGGACGAATAACCCGGAAAGCTATGTCTTCGTTGGAATACTGTTCTATTTCCTTTAGCCATTCCCTGTCGATCGTAGGAATGATTCCGGGAAAATACAATCCCTTATCAGGTGCCTGCCCCCGGATCGCCGCTTCCTTAAAATCCACCAGGGGGGCTTGTTTATTCGTACTATAATAGCGCATGATTGACTCAAAAATGATTGACGAAAAAAAATTGCATCGTTACCCTACACCAACTCCACTCCTTTTTTATTAATCGTTGTTACATAAGTATGATAATCGATCCCGAGTTTCTTATATAGTTCCTGCATCACTGATTCAACTGCCAATGCTATTTTATGATCGCTGCTAAGCATGAATATAGAAGGTCCTGATCCTGATATACCACCACCCAGGGCTCCGGCTTCCCGGCAATTGTTTTTTACTTCATGAAAGCCCGGTATCAGGATGCTGCGTACGGGTTCAATAATCACATCTTCCAGGGAGCGACCTATCAAAGCATGGTCATTCCGGATAAAACCTGTTACCAGCCCTGCAATATTTCCCCATTGCCGGATGGCATCTTTTAAATAAATTTTTTCTTTCAGGATTTGCCTGGCATCGGATGTCCGGACTTCAATTTGCGGGTGCACGATGGTTACAAAAAGATCGGGAGCTGCCAGGCTGATGATATCAAGGGGATGAATCGAACGGATCAGGCTTACGCCACCCATTATACAGGGCGCAATATTATCGGCATGTTTGACTCCTGAAGCCAGTTTTTCCCCGTTCATTGCAAACTGCACCAGTTCATCAGTGGAAAAGATCTTTCCCAGCAAATGATTGGCTGCTACAGCCGCCCCGGCCGCGCTGGCCGCACTTGATCCAATACCGCTTCCGGGTTTGATAAATTTTTCAACAGCCAGGCGGAAACCAAACCTGTTACCCATTCTTTCCATGATGGAAAGCAAAACAACGCCGGCAACATTTTTCTCAGCCTGGGTGGGCAGGTTGAAGTCATCCTTATTCTCTATGATCACTTTCGGTTCATCCAGTACTTCCAGTTCCATCCTGTCAAAAGGCTCATTCAGGGCCATGCCCAGTATATCAAAACCGCAGACCAGGTTGGCCACTGTTGCCGGGCTCCTGACGATACAGGTTCGCCCCGTAACGATTTCGCCGGCTAAGGGATGGATTGATGTTGCTGCTTTTTCTGGCATGAAGGCGTTAATTATGATCAATGAGAAATGCTAACATTACCGAACATCGGGAGGTCAGGGTGCCGTGGCTCTCAGTATATCCGCAAACACACCACTGGCTGTTACTTCAGCACCAGCACCTGCTCCTTTCACCACCAGCGGCTGATCCTTGTACCGGTCTGTATAAAATAATACTACATTATCCTTTCCATAAAGGTGGTAAAGATCATGCTTCGGATCAATATGCTGTAATCCTACAGATGCTTTGCCTTCCTCGAAGGAAGCGACAAATTTCAGCTTACATCCTTCGTCCCTGGCTTCGGCTGCCAGGTGTTTAAAATGATCTTCTTCTTTGGACATTTCCCGGTAAAAATCCTCTACGCTTCCCTGCATACAGGAAGCCGGCATAAATGAATTGTTCGTGATTTCGTTCATTTCAATTTTTTCACCTGCTTCGCGGGCCAGGATCATGATCTTGCGCATCACATCCACGCCCCCAAGATCAAGCCGGGGATCTGGTTCGGTATAGCCTTCATCCTGCGCCTGTTTTACTACGGTAGCAAAGGGCCTGCTGCCATCATAATTATTGAACACAAAATTCAATGTTCCGCTCAGCACGGCCTGGATGCGATGAACCCTGTCGCCGCTGCGTACCAGGTCATTTAATGTGGCGATGACAGGAAGGCCCGCGCCCACATTGGTCTCAAAAAGAAAATGACAATTGTATTCGCTTGCCAAATCTTTTAAACGTTTGTAATTCTCATAACCGGAAGAAGCCGCCACTTTATTACAGGCTACCACCGAAATGCTTTTCTTGAGTAACTGGTCATAGATAGCCGCTACTTTTTCATTGGCCGTGATATCTACAAATACTGAATTACGGAGATTCTTCTGGATAATGGCATCAACAAATTGCTGGAGGTCGGCTGTTTGTCCTTTGTCCAATTCTTCTTTCCAGTGCCGCAGATCAATTGCTTCATCGCTCACGAGCATTTTACGGCTATTACTGATACCAACGACCCGCAGGTTCAACCGCATTTGTTTTTGCAAATACTGCAATTGCTGTTGTAACTGGCCGATCAGCTTAGCGCCTACATTCCCGGTACCGACAATAAATAAATTGACTTGTTTATAAGTGGTTTCGAAAAATTCTTCATGCAACACGTTAATTGCCTTGCGCACATCGGCAGTAGCAATTACGGCTGATATATTTTTTTCAGATGAGCCCTGGGCTATCGCCCGGATATTAACGCCATTTCTTCCCATGGCGCTGAACATGCGGCCACTGATACCCGGATGGCTTTTCATATTCTCGCCTACCAGTGCTACAATGGCCAGGTCGGATTCGATTCGTAGCGGTTCTACTTTTTGCAGGGCAATTTCATTGGCAAAAGCCTGGTCCACGGCCTGCTTGGCCCGGGCAGCATATGCGGAATCAATCCCGACACAAATAGAATGCTCAGAAGAACTCTGTGTTATAAGGATGACATTAATCTTTTCATTGCTGAGTGCTTCGAACAGACGCTTGGAAAATCCCGGGATACCGATCATGCCACTTCCTTCCAAACTGATCAGGGAGATGGTATTGATACTGGAGATTCCCCTCACAATACTCCCGTTTCGGCTAGCCACTGATTCGATCAGGGTGCCTTCATCTGCGGGGGCAAATGTATTCTTGATCCAAACGGGAATATTCCGGCTCATGACGGGTTGAATGGTGGGCGGATAAATGACTTTGGCCCCAAAATGGGAAAGTTCCATAGCCTCCTGGTAGCTGATATGCGGGATGATCCGGGCATTGGCCGTGAGGCGGGGGTCGGCTGTCATCATTCCGCTCACATCCGTCCAGATCTCCAGTAATTTCGCATCCAGTGCCGCCGCCAGGATAGCAGCAGTATAATCCGATCCACCCCGACCCAGTGTAGTAGTCACGCCTTCATGATTGGCAGCGATAAAACCCGGTAATATATAAAGCCCGGCAGTATGGGTGGAAAAATAGTTCCTGATATTCTTATTCGTCTTTTCAAAATCCACTTCTGCATTGGTAAAAGCAGCGTTGGTCAGGATGAGTTCTCTTGAATCTTTCCAAACAGCTTCAGTTCCGGTTGACTGGAAGGCAGCCGTAATGATCTGCGAAGAAATCCATTCGCCATAACTGCCGATCCGGTCCTTTGAGCGGGGTGTCAATTCACCAAGCAGGTAAATACCATTACAGATATCTTCGATTTCATTGCAGGCTTTTTTCACCAGGCTAAGTAACTGGCTTTGCCTTGCTACCGGGATCAGGTTTTTAACGGCTTCAAGATGCCGCTGTTCGATTAAGTCAAGTGTTTGCTTATAACTTTCTTTTCCCCCTGCAGCGAGGCTGGCTGCGCCGAGTAAAAGATCCGTCACACCTCCCAGGGCTGAAACGACCACGACCGTCCTGTCTTTTTGTATAGATTCCTTTACGACCCCGATAACCTTATTGATATTTTCTGCGTTGGCTACGGAAGTGCCCCCGAATTTTAAAACCTGCATGATATTGATAAATTAAGTAAAAAAGATGAATGATTCGTGTGAACGAAGGACTTTGTCCTGCTACAGCCTTAGGCCCTATGGTTATATGAAATAGTACAATCCGCTTTAGCGGATCGTTGTGGTTGTTGTAGTAATAATGGAAATCGTTGCAACAGTGCCTGCTGCAAAATCCGATCCCGGAGAGAGAAGAGTCGTATGTTGATGTATACTTACCACCTTGTTGAATCAGGTGCACAAGATAAGACGCAATCCTGATAAAGAAAATTATTTGCGAACAGAATCTGCAGCTTTTTTCACGCTGCCGTACTTCAACAGGAGTTCTTTTGCCGATTCATAGTCTTCCATCTTCACTCTTTCCATCAGCATACGGGTACCCCGGTCTACCAACTTATCGTTCGTTAGTTGCATATTGACCATCTTATTGTCCTCTACCCTGCCTAACTGGATCATGACGGCAGTGGAGATCATGTTCAGCACGAGTTTCTGTGCTGTCCCGCTTTTCATACGCGTGCTGCCTGTAACAAACTCAGGTCCTACTACTACCTCGATCGGGAAATCCGCCGCGGCGCTGACGGGGGAATCGGGATTGCAGGAAATGCTCCCGGTGATGATTCCCCTTTTCCTGCATTCTTCCAGCGCGCCGATCACATAAGGCGTGGTGCCGCTGGCTGCGATACCGATCACCACATCCTTGTCGCTCACATTATATTCAAGCAGGTCTTTCCAACCCTGTTCCTTGTCATCCTCCGCAAATTCAACAGCCGTTGTGATCGCTTTTTCTCCCCCTGCAATAATCCCAATCACCAATCCGTAAGGTACCCCGTAAGTAGGCGGGCATTCGCTGGCATCTACTATTCCCAACCGACCACTGGTACCAGCGCCAATATAAAACAGGCGCCCCCCCATCAGCATCTTATCCCCGGCTGCTTCGGCCAGTTTTTCAATCTGCGGAATGGCTTTCTCAACGGCAAAGGGTACAATCTTATCTTCCGTATTAATGTTCACTAATAATTCGGCTACGGACATTTTCTCCAAATGACGATATTTACTTGGTTGTTCTGTAACTCTTTCTATAGCCATATATTCATCGGGTGCTTTTAACGATGATATTCGATCAATCCCTGCATGGGATTTTTCATCACCTTCCCCATTTCAAATTCATAACTGTTGCAAAGTTGCTGCAACACATCCTTAAATCCAAACGCCACGCTGCCCACAAAATGGATGGGCATCAGCCAGGATTCACGGTATTTACAAAGGTGATAAAAGAAAAAATCATTGAATGCATCTTCAATAATATTCTCAATCATATAATGTCCGCGGTTTTCCGCAAGGAAAACGGCGAACGATGCAAGATAACGATTGGGTAAAGTTTTTCGATATACGTTTTCCAGAATTTCAACCCTGTTGGTCACATACTTTGCATCAAACCTGGCCCTGAGATCATCATCGAATGTTTCGTATAAATAGTATTGAATTACTTTCTTACCCAGGTAGGCCCCGCTACCCTCATCCCCAAGCACATATCCAATACCGGGAGTTTGCTTTACGATCTTTTTCCCATCATAATAACAGCAAAATGACCCGGTGCCCAGGTTGGCTACCACACCCTTGGTTTTCCCGCATAATGCTCTAGCTGCAGCCGTCATATCATGGTTGACTTCGGTTTTGGCACCTGCAAAAACCTGCAACAGCGCTTTTTTAATGGCTTTGGCATTAGCCGGGTTGGCACAACCGGTACCATAATAATGTACTTCGCCGATCGTTACTTTCTTAAGCTGGGGCAACAATTCTTTTTCCAGCAGGGAACGGATTTGCTCCGTGGTTAAAAAATAAGGACTAATTCCCTGTGTAATAAATATTTTGGACTTACCATCTTTCAGCAGGCACCATTCAGCCTTTGTTGCACCGCTGTCAGCTATCAGTTTTACCTCCGGCATTACGATTTAAAATTCTGTTTATGGTATGTGAAATTTCCCGTTTGGATACCGGTTGGAAGGGCCTTGACATACCGGTTACGACAAACTATAAACTTTTCTCTATTTTGCGTCAAATTACGATAAAGATAAAGATGGTGAATAAAAAATTGCAGGTTTGGCTGCCATTGATTTTTTCATTGGTCATGATACTCGGAATGTTTTTCGGTTACC